>JAOUGR010000317.1 GCA_029857655.1 Gammaproteobacteria bacterium
GCGCATCGAGCGGGCGCGCCAGCGCCTGGGCGTACGCCTCGACGCTGGGCGCTTCGCCCGCGAGCGGCTTCGACCCGCCGTAGCCGGGTGCGTCCCAGGCAACGACGCGGAAATGCTGTCCCAGCGGGCCGTACTGCAGGCGCCAGCCCGCCGAGGTCGAGCCGATGCCGTGCAGCAGCACGAGCGCGGGCGCGTCCCTGGCGCCGGATTCGCGGTACGTGAAGTCGGCGGCGGATCTCTGTTCGGGTAGCATGGCGGGCCTCGATATTTGTGGTTTCGAAGGCCAATGTAGCGCGCCTTGCGTGCCACGGAACGTGCCCTCTCCGGCAACGGTGCGAATTGCCTGCGCTGCGAAAGGGGATTGACATGCGGGCATGTTTGGGAATATTGTCCCAAATGTGAACCGTACGCCACCCTCCCTTGCGCAAGTCATTTCAACCACCGTGGCCCGTCTGTTGGTCCCCCTGGTTCGCGTTCTATTACGCAACGGTATGTCTTTTAAAGAGTTTTCAGATGTTGCGCGGCGCGTATTCGTGGAAACCGGCATGCGCGAGTTCGGTATCCCGGGCAAGAAGCAGACGGTTTCCAGGGTATCGATCCTGACCGGACTGACCCGTAAGGAAGTTCAGCGCGTCCTCGCCGCGCAAGGGGAGTCTGGTGTGGACGATACTCGCGAACGCTACAACCGCGCGGCACGGGTGGTCGCCGGCTGGGTCAGGGACCCGGATTTCGCGGATGCCTCCGGCGATCCGATCGCGCTCAGCCCTGAAGGAGCCCGCGCCAGTTTCAGCCTGCTCGTCAAGCGCTACAGCGGCGATGTGCCGGCGCGCGCGGTGCTGGATGAGTTGTTGCGGGTCGGCGCCGTGGAAAAGCTCGACGATGGCCGCATCCGACTGTTGTCGCGCGCTTACATCCCGAGCACCAGTGATGTCGACAAGCTCGACATTCTGGGCGCGGACGTCGCCGATCTCGTTGCGACGATAGACCACAACCTGCAGCGCAGCGGGACCGATCCGCGCTTCCAGCGCAAGGTGATGTACGACAACGTGCCGGAAGAAGCCATCGCGGAATTCCGCGCACTCAGCGCCGCCCAAGCCCAATCGTTCCTCGAAGCGATGGACAAGTGGCTGTCTCGCCACGACCGCGACAGGAATCCGGACCAGCAGGGCAAGGGACGCGTGCGTGCCGGGGTCGGCATCTATTACTTCGAGGAAAACGTGGAACAACGGTCAGAGGACAAGTGACATGAGAACAAACCTTTTTCGCACTGTGGCGCTGGCGGCGTTCGTCGCTCTGACGGTTTCGGCTTGCGGAGGCGGGGGTGACACCGTCGCCGACGGCGGCACTGGGGGCACGGGCGTCAGCTTTGGTACGGTGACTGATTTTGGGAGCGTCATCGTCAACGGTGTCCGTTTCGACGATTCGACGGCATCCGTAAGACTCGACGACAACCCGGGGACCGGCCAGCATGGTGGTCTCAAGAAGGGCATGGTCGTGAAGGTCTCCGGCACCTTCAACGGCAATGCGAGTACTGCATCCTCAATCGAGTTCAGGGACAACCTCGAAGGACCGGTGTGCAGCCTGTCGGCAGTAGGCGGAATCTCGACGCTGCGCGTCCTGGGCCAGGTGGTGATTGTAGATGCGACCACCATCGTGGATAACAACGCCACGATCAACGTTAACGATATCGTCGAGGTGAGCGGTCTGCCCGACGACCAGGAGCGCATCCGCGCGACGTTCATCGAGAAGAAGACCCAGCAAACGGCCGTGATCGAAGTGAAAGGGCGCATCGACGCGGTAGCCGCGCCGACCTTCACCATCAATAACCTCGTCGTAAATTTCCAGAACGCGGTAATCGACAATAGCATCCCGGGCGGCCAGCCCGCCGTCGGCCAGTTCGTCGAGGTGAAGGGTACGGTCTTCGGATGCGGCGCCACGACGGACACACTCACGGCAACCAGCGTTGAGCTCGAATCCGAAGGCGCGGGTGGCATTCCGGCCGGCGATCGCGCCGAGATCGAAGGCTTCGTCACCGCCGCATTGAATCCGCCGGGCGGTCCGGGCGTGTTCAGCATCGGCAACCGGCAGATCGCGACGACCGGCAGCACGCGCTTCCTGCCGGAAGACTTCAGCGTAAGCGATCTGCAAGTGGGAGCTAAGGTCGAGGCTGAGGGGACGTTCGCGAACGGCGTGCTCACCGCGACCAAGATCTCGTTCCGCCAGAACGTGAAACTGGAATCGCGCGTCGCAACCGTCGGTGGCAGCTCGCCGAACTTCTCGTTCACGCTCGTCGGCCTGCCCGGTATCACCATCACGACGAATTCGGCAACCACCGGTGTCGATCCCACCATTAACGCGCAAGTCCGAGTCCGCGGCATCGAAGGCCCCAACAATACGGTGCTTGCGACCCGCATCGATGATCGAGGTAATTCGACGGACGTGTTCCTGCAGGGAGCGGTGGATGCTGCCGCGGATCCAAGCATCACGGTGCTTGGGGTGAGTGTGAACACGAGTGTCATAACGCAGTTCCAGGATGTGAACGACGGCGACCCCATTTCGCGCACGGCGTTCTTTGGTTTGGCACAGCCCGGGACGCTCGTGAAGATCAAGGGCAGACTTGTGGGGCTGACACCGATCTGGGAAGAGGCCGAGCTTGAAGACTGAATTGACCGTTCCAGGCAGCGGGCGCGGCCCGTCGGTGCAGGAACGAGCAGAACGAGCTCGCAGATCTCGCATTTCGACGCAACATGAGTAGCAGGTGCGCCGGGGCGCGGTTCCTCGCCCGGGATTGACGTCCCCGGCGCAATCGAAATTCAGGAGTTGCCTCATGAATGCTCACTTCATTCGTGCGGAGCTCGTCGCGCGCTTTTTCGGCTGCCGCCTGCGCTTTTAGCCTGGCCAAGCAGCACGCATCAAGCCGGACTCGCGCGTTAGGCTCGGGTCTTCGACATGCTCGCGCGACGCTGCGCCACTGCGCCGCGGCTGTCGTCGAGCGGCGACGGATGGGCCGACGGATCGAGCGGCTCCCGGAATCAATACAGCAGGCGGCGTAAAATCGCGCGTCTTCCGCACCCGGAAACGCCATGCCCGCCGCAGCCCGCAGCAGGATCCTTCTCGGCGCCTTCGTCGGC
>JAOUGR010000318.1 GCA_029857655.1 Gammaproteobacteria bacterium
ACCCTCTATTTCTTCCATCCAGATGTAGGGATCGTTCCTTTCCGCAGCGTATGCGGCGCTACAAAGCCATGCGGCAGCGATGAGGAACGCGGGGCGAAGGATGCGGGTGTTCATGCCGCCGATATTAGCGCGCCGTCAGGATGCGGCACACTTCCATTCGCAATGCCCGCTACGCGCAGTGACGCGGTTACAGCGCCGCACATGCGCATACCGGTCACGACAAGCAGCGCGCGCTGGATCCCTGATCTCAGGGCGACTCGAACTCCAGACTTTCTGCCGTGACATAGCGCGGGCGAATGTCTACCGGCACGCCGCCAAGCCGATCCAGCACGGCCTGCACCTCGGGGCGGATCACGACCAATCGATCGAGAAAGCGCTTGGTGCCCGCGTAGTTGCCGGTCGCCTGCAAGGTCATCAGCTCGCGTGTGAGCCCGATGATTCCCTTTTTCGCCCGTCGCAGGTTCGTGCTGAAGGTTCCATCCGGATTCACGCGGAACCCGCCGGCATCCAGCAGGAAGTTCACCTGCATCGCCATGCCCCGCGCGTGTGAGTCGCTCATGCCGAAGCGCAATGTCCGGAACGCCGAGGCCAGGAATGTCGTGTACATCGCGCGTTCGTCTGCTTTGTTCAGCACGCCCTTGTCCATCAGCTTTTGCAGCGCCCATAAACCCGAAACATCGGCCTTGGCCTCCTCGGCGGTGCTGTAAAGCTCCTTGATCGCCTGGCGCACGCTACCGCCCGATCCACCCGGTCCGGTGTTCTTCGGACCCAGGCCGTGCATCACTTCATGCATCAGGATATGCGTGAAGAATGCGTCGAAATTGACGTATGGCTGGTCTGATGGAGCCAGTGCGACCTTGGAGATCGGCATCAGCGCGTGCTCGAATTTCGCCTGCTGGACGTTTTTCAGCATCATGCGTTTCGAGCCCATTTCGTTGACGATACGTTCGTCATTCGGAAGGTTGAATGCGGCGGTCTGCACGTCGTGGTTGCCATCGCCGGCCGCGAAAACCAGGTTGACGACACGCATCGGCGCCAGGCCGCCCAGCGAGGCGCGCCGGTAGCGCGGATCGATCGGAAGCCGGTCCTCCAGCCACTGCAGTTCGCTGCCGAATCGCTCGAGCTTTGTCGTTTCGGCGTCATCGCGCACGCCGATGAAGGTTTCGAAACCGGCCTTGAAGTTGAACCACTCGTCTTCGTAGACCTCATAGGGCCCGATGGTCGGCTCGATGGAAGACTCGAGCTTCATCCACGCAACGTCGCTCGCGTAGTAATCGTTTGAATTCAGCGCCGCCGCGCGCGACTCGAGAAACGCCTTCAGCGTGGGCTGCGCCGTCGCTTCGGCCGCAGCGCGCAGCTGCAGCGCCATCTCCGCAAGCTCACCCTGGTATTCGAGACTGTAGGGCACAGCGGTGAATCCGCCAGCGGCGTCGCGCCGGATCGTCGTGAAAAAGCCGGTCGCGGCAGCATGTTCGGCGGGTGTGAGGCCGGCCAGCCATACTTCCACGTCGGTGCGCGTTGCGCCTGCCGGGTAGAAATTCGCGGCGGCCGGTTTCTCCGGGACACCGGCGATGAATATGGCATCGTTGTCCAGCCGCGACCAGGGCCCCTTGTTGATCAGGAAATAGTCGAGGCGCGCGCGGCCCAGGGGCGATGTGTCCTCCAGCAGCTTCAGCAGGAGCGCTTCATTGCCGGCCCAGACCTGGCGCAGGAATAGCGCATCGGTGATCCGCGCAGCGCGCACGAGGTGCGTGAGCGCCCGTCGTTCGTTTGCCGGGAGGCCGGAGAGATCCGCCCTGATGTCCACCGGAGTAAGACGCGCAGACATCGCCTGCAGGCGCCGCGCCTCGGGCAGCAATTGGATGCCTTCCGCCGCTAGCGCGACGGCGGGTGCCAGAATCAGAATGGCGAGCCAGTGTCTCATGGATCTCCTCCGGTAATGATCAGTTCATTGCGAACCCGCGCAGCGGAAGCGTCGGGCGCTGGAGCCAGTTATCGGCCAGGTACTCGGCGCTGCCGTCGATCGCATGAATCGTGTACGCGTGCCGCGGCTTGTCGCTCAGATTGGGCCCGGACATGTGCGGCAAGGCGCCATCCAGCAGAATCAGTGTGCCACGCGCGGCCTCCAGCGCCTCGAGTCCCTGGGTCGGATACGGCTCCTTGTCCAACGTTTCAAGCACCATGGCAGTGCGCGACGCGTTGAGCCGCGAACGGCTCTTCACTGGGATTCGGTGTCCGCCCGGCAGCGCCCACATGCAGCCATTTTCGACGGTTGCATCGTCGATCGCGAACCAGAAGCCGATCACGGTCCGGGGCTCCGTCCACAGGTAGGTGTGGTCGGTGTGGCATTTGACCTCTCCGCCGATGCGCGCCTGCTTGAAGATATACATCGATTGAAGGAGCAGCGGCTCTTTCAGCCCGATGTCGCCCGCCACTGCGGCCAGGCCGGGCAGGCGACTGAACGAGTCGAAGACCGGGTCGAGATCATGCATCGCATGTCCGAGCTTGTTGAGGCAGAGGTGAGCATCGGCCCGCAGCCAGCCATTGGCATCGAACGCATCTCTCTCGAAGAAGCAACGTATCGCTTCCCCGCTGGTGAGAAAGTATTGGTCGCTGGCATGCAATGGCGTGCCGTCAGCCGTGAATATGGTCGCCTTGTCCGGCGGCGGCACGTGCAGCCTGGCAAGCTCCAGCGCCCGGTCACGCAGGTCAAGACAGCGCCTGGCATCGACAAATCCCGGAAGGGCAAGAAAGCCGTGCCGCTGGAATGACGTAAGTTGCGCCGCGGTGAGAAATTTTCCCATCTTCAAGGTCTAGCCAGCGTACCAACCTTCGCATACATTGATGCATCAAAGAAGGCGGTGCAATTCGCCGCCCCGGGGGATCCAGGAATGTCCATCAAGAATTGCCTGCGGCGGCTAGTCTGTGCCGTCGCACCGATCTTGTTGCTCGCAGGCTGTTCGGCGCCGCCCGACCCGGAACCCCCTGTCGGTCAGCTCGGAACGGCCGTGGTCCCGACTCGTTACGGCATCGAGCTTGCGATCGACCCTTCCAAGGACAGGTTCACCGGCACTGCCGTGATCGATGTAACACTGAGCGAGCCGCAGGACGCCATCTGGCTGCATGGCAA
>JAOUGR010000319.1 GCA_029857655.1 Gammaproteobacteria bacterium
GGCATGCGGCCCAGCTCGCTCGCCCAGTCCTGCATTCCGCGCTCGGCGATGAGCCGGCGTGTCATCGCGCTGCTGATGATGGTACCGGCGTTGAACGCGCTCGCGCCGAGCACGCGTACCGCGTGGTAGTGCGTAAGCACGAGATACTTGACCGGCTTGTCGGTGTGCTCGCGCAACCGGGCGATCCATTCGCGCGCGACGACGGGCGTCGCCCGTGCCTCAATGCAGACCAGAAAGTCCTCGCCCTCGATGGCGCCGACGTTGGGATCACCCTCGGCGGTCAGCGCATAAACACCGTCGGCCAGGATCTCGAGTGTCTCGGCCTTCGCCGCAAGGTCCGCGGACGACGCGAAGGGCTTCATGCGTATCGTTTCTTCCTAGGCGGCGGCATTAATGACCTTGATGGACGTGAAGGCCTCGAGGCCTTCCTCGCCGAACTCGCGGCCAATGCCGGAACATTTGATGCCACCGAATGGTACGTGCGGCGCGATGTCGGCGTGTTTGTTGATGTAGACGGTGCCGGCCTCGAGGCGGGCGGCGACCGTGGACAGCTGCGCGCGGTCGGAGCCCCACACCGAGGCGGCGAGGCCGAAATCGCCGCTATTGGCGCGTGCAATCGCGTCATCGAGGTTCCGGTAGCGGAGGATCGGCAACACCGGGCCGAACTGCTCCTCGTCCACGAGCCGGGTGCCGTCCTCGATGTTGGTCATGAGTGTCACGGGATAGAAGTAGCCGGGACCGGCCATCGGCTCGCCACCGATCAGCGCCCGGGCCCCATGCCGCTTCGCGTCCTCGACGAGTTCGACCACCTTGCGATACTGCCGCTCGTTCTGCAGCGGGCCGAGCAGGCTGGTCTCGACCATGCCGTCGCCCACCGGCACCTTGCGGGCGATGTCGGCCAGCGCGGCGCAAGTGCGATCGAACAGGCTGTCGTGCACGTACAGCCGCTTGAGGGCGGCGCAAGTCTGCCCCGAGTTGATAAACGCGCCCCAGAACATGCCTTCGGCGAGTTGTTCGACATTGGCGTCCGGCAGCACCACGCCCGGGTCGTTGCCGCCAAGCTCGAGGGTGAGCGGCTTGAGCGTCGGCGCGGCGCTCGCCATGATCTTCTTGCCGGTCGGGATCGAGCCAGTGAAGACGATCTTGCCGATACCCGGGTGCTGGCTGAGCTTCGCGCCCAGCTCATCGCCGCCGGCGATGACGTTGACGACACCCGGCGGCAGTGCGGCACTGATCAGCTCGATCATGCGCAATGTGCTGAGTGGCGTGAATGGCGAGGGTTTGATGACCACCGTGTTGCCGGTGCGGATGGCCGGCGCGATGTGCCAGATGGCGATCAGCAGGGGCCAGTTCCAGGGCGTGATCGAGCCCACGACGCCGATTGGCACCCGGTGCATTTCAATGTGGTTCTTCGGGCTGTCCTCCAGGACCTTGACCGGAAGGGACTGGGTCGCCGTGAATCCGGCCCAGGCCGCGCAACCGCCGAGCTCGAACTCCGAGCCGAGGCCCTTGAGCGGCTTGCCCTGCTCCTTGGTCAGCAGCACTGCGAGTTCCGGCGCGTTGTCGCCGAGGACCTTGGCGATTGCCTGGCAAGCGGACGCGCGGGCGGCATCATCCGAATTGCGCCAGCTGGCGAAAGCCTTCCGCGCCGCGGCGATGGCCTGCTCGAGATGGGTTTCGGTGCCCGCCGGGCACAGGCCGACGACGCTGCCGTTAGCGGGGTTCCGGATCTCCTGATAGCTGTCGGCGCCGACTCGGCGCCCGCCGATGGTCATGTCGTACTTCTGGCTCATGGATGCACTGCCTGTACGTGGTGTTGAAGAGTTAAATCAGCGGTCGGATGTTGGCATTAGGCAGGTCCGGTAAAACCGGGTCTTGGCGCAATGTGCAGCGCGCTTGTACAAGAGTGCACGCACCCTGAAACGAACGCGGCGGACCTTGCCACCGGTAACAGACTGTTCGAGCCACCCGGGTCCGGCCTTAAGTTGTCCATGACCGCCGCGAGGCGCAAGATCGGGGTGCATGTACCAATCCTACGCCATCGCCGACTGCCGCCCCCGCGAGCGGTTCGATAGCTTCAGGGCACTCGTCAATGACGTGTTTTGTCCGATGGAAGTCGTCAGCGATCGGAGCGTGCGCAATGCTTTCCGCGCGCGCATCGATGCAGTCAACCTTGGCAACGTCAAGCTGGTCCGCGTGTCGACAGACCCGTTGCGGGTCCGCCGGCGGCCGCAGGATCTGGCACACATCTCCGAATCGCCGTATCTCGTCAAATTCCAGCTCAGGGGCGAAAGCCTCTGGAGCCAGCGCGGCAGGGAGGTCCACGCCCGCCCGGGGGACTTCGTGATCGCCTCGACGGCGGAACCTTATTCGCTCACATTCCGCGGCGACTACGAAATGCCGGTAATGGTGGTTCCCGGAGCCATCATGCGCCGGCTGACTCCCGATCCGGACCAGTTCCTGGGGCGGAGAATGGCCGCCGATGAAGCGGATTGTGGGCTCTTGAGCAGCTTCGTCGCGCAGATCGTCGCGCGCATGCACCGGCTGTCGGAGCCGATGGTGCACCGGATCGAGGCCAACGTGCTCGACCTGCTGGGCGCAGTGTTGAGCGCCCGCGCCAGGTCCGGTCCGCTGACCCACGAGCAATTGCTGGCCCAGGTCGAGGTCTACATTCAGGATCATCTGCATGACCGCGGACTGGGGCCGGCGGCAATCGCTGCGGCGTTCGGCATCAGCACACGCTCGGTGCACATGCTGTTCGAGACGGAGCCAATGACGGTCGGCCGGTACATCCGGGCGCAACGGATCGCGGCGTGCCGCCGCACGCTGGAATCGGAGGGGCCGGCGCATGCCTCGCTGACCGACGTGGCATTGCAGTGGGGTTTCTACGACCTTCCCCACATGACGCGCTGCTTTCGCGAAGAGTACGGGGAGCCGCCGCGTCGGTTCCTGTCGCTCAAGCGCAACGACTGATTGCAGCTTGGTACAAGCCGGCTGCGCTTAACGCCAAGACGGGGCGGCTCAGGTTGACTTCAATGACCATGAAGGTGGACTTTGCCGGCTGATCCTGGTCGGCCGGACTGAGGGGGAGAAATGTCACAGAAACATCGCTCCAGCGTCCTGCTGG
>JAOUGR010000320.1 GCA_029857655.1 Gammaproteobacteria bacterium
TGACCGCAAGCCCGCCCCGGGACGTTTCCTTGTAGTGCGATGACATGTCGTGGCCGGTCTGGCGCATGGTCGCGATGACCTGATCCAGCGAAACCTTGTGCGACCCGTCTCCACGCATCGCGAGGCGCGCGGCATTGATCGCCTTGACGGCGCCCATCGCGTTCCTTTCGATACACGGAATCTGCACCAGCCCCGCGATCGGATCGCAGGTCAGGCCCAGGTTGTGCTCCATGCCGATTTCCGCCGCGTTCTCGACCTGGATGTTCGAGCCGTTAAATGCCGCGACGAGGCCGCCCGCCGCCATTGAGCAGGCGACGCCCACCTCGCCCTGGCAGCCCATTTCGGCGCCGGAGATCGACGCATTGCGCTTGTACAGGAGGCCGATCGCGCCCGCCGCCAGCAGGAACCGGCGCACGCCGGCCTCATCGCCGCCGGGGCACAGCCTTACGTAGTAATGCAGCACGGCCGGCACGATGCCGGCTGCGCCGTTGGTCGGCGCCGTGACAACCTGGCCGCCGGCCGCATTTTCCTCGTTGACGGCCAGCGCCCAGGCATTCACCCACTCCATCGCGTCCACCAGCCCGCCGGGCGCCTCGGCCAGCAGCATTCGCTGCAGCCGCGGCGCGCGGCGCGTGACCCTCAGGACGCCCGGAAGGACTCCCTCGGCTGCAAAGCCGCGCAGCACGCAGGCCTGCATGACGCTCCAGATCCGCTCGAGCCCCGCGTCGATCTCGGCAGGCGTCCGCATCGCACGCTCGTTCTCGATCATCAATGCATCGATCGTGAGTCCCGCTTCGCTGCAACGGACCAGCAATTCTTCTGCATTCGCAAATGGCAGCGGCAGCCTGGGAGCGCCGGCCATCACCGCACCGGGCTGGTCGCCAGCACGCTGCACGACACCGCCCCCGATCGAGTACATCTCTTCGCCGAGCAAGCTGCGCCCTTCGGCGTCGCGGGCCGTGAAGCGCATGCCATTGGAGTGGCCTGGCAGCATCTGGTCGCGCAGGAACAGCAGGTTCATCGGCTCATCAAAGGCGATCTCGTGGCGACCGAGCAGCTGCAGCCGGCCGCTGCCGCGAATGCGCGCCAATGTCGGCTCCATGATTGCCGGATCGAATCCCGCCGGATCGTTTCCTTCGAGCCCCAGCAGAACGGCGCGATCGGTGCAGTGCCCGAGACCCGTCAATGCCAGTGACCCGTAGAGTTGCACGTAGAGCTCGGTCGTGCGGTCGAGCAGGCCGCGTGCAGCCAGGTCCTGAACAAACATGCGCGAAGCCAGCATCGGCCCCATCGTGTGCGACGACGAGGGCCCGATACCGACCCTGAAGACATCGAATACCGAAAGATTCACAGCGCGGCCAGGCGCCGCAGCACGAGGCCCGCAAGTTCGTCGGCGAGCGCCACCCGCAGCGATTGTTCCTCATGTTCCTTGGCGAGCACCGCCGTCTCGTCGTAGCCGAAATCGCGCGTCAATGTCACCCTCTGGCGCGCGAGCAGTTCACTGCCACCGGCACTGACGGAATATTCCACGGTGTAATAGACCTCGAACTCGCCCGGCGTGTTGCGCGCCGAGACCGACAGCAGCTCGCGGCCGGTTTCGTCCCTGCTGAGGTGAATCACCGCGCTTGCGGTCGCGGGGTCGGCGGAGAGTCTTGCGCCTGCCGCCCGCAGTCGCGCCTCGAGTGCCGCATAGAGAGGCGTGTAACGGTCGCTGGTCTCGAGATAGGGCGTTGCGAGCGCTGCGGGCAGTGCCGCCTGGCCGCGCAACTGGAAGCCGCAGCCTGACATCAGCGCCATCCCGCCGATCGCAAAACACAGAAGTAGCTGGCGCATCAGGTCACCACGTTGACAAGTTTGCCGGGGACGTAAACCAGCTTGCGCACCGTCTGCCCCGCGACGAAACGCGCGACACCGGGATCCGCCAGCGCGGCCGCCCGCGCGGTCGCCTCGTCGGCCCCGGCGGGCATCGGGATTCGCGCGCGCAATCTGCCATTGACCTGGACGACGATCTCGATCGTCTCCAGCTCGAGTGCGCTGTCGTCGGGCTGCGGCCAGGGTTCGTCGACGACGGCCGTCGAGTGGCCCAGCGCGCGCCACAGCGCGTGCGTCGCATGCGGCACGAAGGGCGACAACATCAGCACGACGAGATCGAGTGCCTCCTGCATCACGGTCCGACCCTGCGGCGAGCCGTCCGTGAACCGAACCAGCGCGTTAAGCAGTTCCATGACCGCGGCGATGGCCGTGTTGAATGTCCTGCGCCGGCCGATGTCGTCGCCGACTTTGGCCAGCGTCTGGTGCACGCGGCGCCGTAATTCGCGTTGCGCGGGATCGAGCGAAGCCACTTCGGGCGCCGCGGCAGGACCCGCCTGAACATGTGAGTGTACGATCTTCCAGAGCCGCTTCATGAACCGGAAGGCGCCTTCGACGCCTTCGTCCGACCATTCGAGCGTGTGTTCCGGCGGCGCCGCAAACATCATGAACAGCCGCGCCGTATCCGCACCATATCGATCGACCAGCTGCTGCGGATCGACGCCATTGCGGCGCGACTTCGACATCGTCCCAATGCCACCGTACTCGACGGGCTTGCCATCGGCCTTCAGCACGCCGGACTTCTTCTCGCCATCGGCATGTGCTTCGACCTCCGCGGGACTGTAGTACACGATGCGGCCGGAGGCGGGTTTCCGGAACCAGATCTCGTTCAACACCATGCCCTGCGTCAACAGTCGCTGGAATGGCTCGTCCAGCCGGGTCAGGCCACAGTCACGCATCACGCGGGTCCAGAACCGCGAATACAGCAGGTGCAGGATCGCGTGCTCGATGCCGCCGATGTACTGGTCCACCGGCAGCCAGTACGCGGCCCGCTCGTCCACCATCGCGTCCGCATTGCCGGCGCTCGCGAAGCGGAAGAAGTACCAGGACGAGTCCACGAAAGTGTCCATCGTGTCGGTCTCGCGCCGTGCAGGCACGCCGCACTTCGGGCAGCGACACTCAAGGAACGAAGGCGTCTTCGCGAGCGGATTGCCGCTGCCATCCGGCACCAGGTTCTCGGGCAACAGCACCGGCAACTGGTCGTCGGGCACCGGCACATCGCCGCAGGCCGGGCAATGAA
>JAOUGR010000321.1 GCA_029857655.1 Gammaproteobacteria bacterium
ATCCGCTGGCCGAGGTCGACAAGATCATTGGCAATCATCCGGACTTTGCGATGGCGCATGCATTTCGTGCCGGAGCCCTGGCGACGGCGACCGACAAGGCCTTTGAACAGGAAATGATCAAGAGCGTTGAGGCTGCCGAGGCACTGGCGTCGAAGGCTAACGAACGCGAACGAATGCACATTGCCGCCGTGTGCGCCTGGCGCGACGGCGAATGGGAACGTTCCGCGGAACATTGGGGCCGCGCAGCGATCGCCTGGCCACGCGATCTGCTTGCACTTCAGTATGCACATGTCACCGATTTCTTCCTCGGCTATTCGCACATGCTGCGCGACCGGATTGCGCGCGCACTGCCACACTGGAATCGCGACGTGCCTGGCTATGGCTTTGTCGAAGGCATGCATGCGTTTGGCCTCGAAGAAGCCGGTGACTACGCGCAGGCGGAAGCGCGGGGTCGCGAGGCCGTCGCCCTGAACAGGCAGGACGGTTGGGCGGTGCATGCCGTCACGCATGTCCTGGAAATGCAGGGTCGCGCCGCTGAGGGCGCGGATTTTCTGGCGGCAGGAGTCGATGGTTGGGCGCCTAACAGCATGTTCGCGTACCACCTGTGGTGGCACAAGGCGCTGTTCCACCTGGATTCGAATGACGTGGCCTCGGCGTTGAAGCTGTTCGACGAGAAGATCTCAGCCGGCGGCTTTGGTCAGGCAATGGAGCTACTCGATGGATCGTCATTGCTGTGGCGGATTTCACTGCTCGGCCACGATGTCGGCGACCGGTGGAACGACATGAGCAAGAAATGGGAATCACGCGTTGACGACGGCTACTACGCCTTTAACGACGTGAACGCGATGATGGCTTTCGTCGGCGCCGGCAACGGTGCGGCGCAGAAACGGCAGATTGAAACCGTCAGGCGCGCGGCAAGAGGAACCGGAACCAATGCGATGATGAGCCGCGAGGTCGGCCTGCCGGCCTGCGAGGGCTTCGCTGCATTTGGTCGCGGTGATTACGCGCAGGCGGTCGAGTTGCTGCTGCCGCTGCCCGCAAAGGCCAATCGCTTCGGCGGTAGCCACGCGCAGCGCGACATGTTCTCGTGGACACTGACCGAAGCGGCGATCCGTCTGGGCAATCGCGCGCTAGCCGACACGTTCGTCGCCGAGCGCCTGTCATGGAAGTCCGAAAGCCCGGTCAATCGGATGTGGGCGGCGCGGGCCGCCAAACTGAAGCCGCGGCAGGCGGCGCAAGTGCAGGAATGACCCGGGCCGTCATCCTCGTCCTGGATTCGCTCGGAATCGGTGCCGCGGCCGACGCCGATCGATTCGGTGACTCGGGCGCCAATACGTTTGGGCACATAGCGGCTTTCCGCGCCCAGGCCGGTGCTCCACTGAAGATTCCCAATCTCACACGGCTTGGACTCGTGCAGGCCGCGCGTGAGAGCAGCGGCCAGATTCCGGCTGGTTGCAACACCGATGTCGCAATCGTCGGCGCATACGGCTTTGCCGAGGAAATGAGCACGGGCAAGGACACGCCGAGCGGGCATTGGGAGATGGCCGGCGTACCCGTGCTGTACGAGTGGGGCTATTTCAAGGACCCGGTGAACACGTTTCCAACGACGTTGCTGGAGCAGCTGATCGAGCAGGGCGACCTGCCGGGTGTCCTCGGCAATTGCCGCGCCTCCGGCACGGAGATCATCGCCGAGCTCGGCGAAGAACACGTGCGGACGGGCAAGCCGATCGTCTATGCGTCGGCGGACAGCGTGTTCCAGATTGCCTGCCACGAGGAAGCGTTCGGGCTCCAGCGCCTGATCGATCTGTGTCTTATCGCGCGCAGGCTCGTCGACGAGTACCGCATCGGCCGCGTGATCGCGCGGCCCTTTGTCGGCAGGTCGGCGGGCGACTTTCGGCGCACCGGCAACCGCCACGACTACGCCGTGCCGCCACCTGCGGCGACCGTGCTCGACAAGCTCGTTGCGAGCGGCGGCGAAGTGATCGGCATCGGCAAGATCCCGGACATATTCGCCCATCGCGGAATCAGTCGAGAAGTACCGGCGCACGGCAACGAAGCGTTGTTCGACGCCACCCTCGAGGCGCAGGCTGCCGCGCCGGACCGCTCGATCGTGTTCAGCAATTTCGTCGACTTCGACATGCTCTACGGTCACCGGCGCGACACCGAGGGATACGCGAGCGCCCTGGAGCAATTCGACGCGCGCCTCCCGGCACTGCTCGCGCAGTTGCGCACCGACGATATCGTCATCCTGTCGGCGGACCATGGCTGCGATCCCACATGGCCGGGCAGCGATCACACGCGCGAGCACATACCCGTGCTCGCCTACGGCAGCAGCGTCGCTGCGCGGTCTCTTGGAAGGCGTTCGACCTTTGCCGATATCGGCCAGAGTCTGGCCGGATTCTTCGACCTTCCCGCGATGGATTTTGGCACCAGCTTTCTGGCCTGATTCACTCCAGTGATGCTCGAACCGCCTTGTGTACAATCATCGGTTCACCGGCCAGAGCACCGATAATCCATGCCCGCCAAGCACATAGACGCCCAACCTGGCGATTTCGCGGCAACGGTGCTGATGCCCGGCGATCCATTGCGCGCGCAGTACATCGCAGACACCTACTTCAAGAATGCGCGGCGGGTCAATGAAGTCCGGAATATGTGGGGGTTCACCGGCGAGTACCGCGGACGGCCTTTGTCGGTCATGGCCCATGGCATGGGAATTCCCTCGGCGTCCATCTATTGCCAGGAGCTGATCACGGAATTCGCCGTCAAGCGCATCATTCGCGTCGGCAGTTGCGGCACCGTGCATCCATCCGTGAAGCTCCGCGATCTCGTCATCGCAATGGGTGCGTCAACCGATTCGGGCGTCAATCGCATGCGCTTTCGCGGCTACGACCTCGCTGCCATCGCCAGTTTCAGGCTGCTGCGCAACGCGGTGAAGATTGCGGAGGAGAGAAAGCTCCAGTTTCACGTCGGCAACGTGTTCTCGACCGATCTCTTCTATACGCCGGAACCCGGGATGTTCGACGTCATGAGCAAGTACGGTATTCTCGGAATCGAGATGGAGGCTGCCGGCATCTACACCCTCGCCACGGA
>JAOUGR010000322.1 GCA_029857655.1 Gammaproteobacteria bacterium
ATTGAAATTTTCCGAAATCGTTTGGCAGCAAATCTGTACGCTCTGTGGAACCGAATGAGTTCGGGGAGTTATTTTCCTGAGCCGGTCAAGGAGGTCCTGATTCCGAAGGGCGAGGGGCAGTTCCGTCCACTTGGGATTCCGACGGTGAATTCATAATGCACCTTTCACAGTTGAGTTTTGGAACGTTGGCGCTGCAAACGTTTTGAGTTACGAACCCATTCACCGAGTTTGCGGTCCGTGGCAGCGTCCGCTGTGATCCACCACGGCCCCCGACCGTCGAGTTGACGCGCGGCGACGACGTTGCGGTTGATCCAGTAGTGGACGACGCCAATGCCCACGCCGAAGCGTTGCGCAACTTCCCGCACAGTGAGTTCCTCCGGCCGCTTGTGCGAGACAAATGGGATATCGTAGACGTAGCGAATCCACTTGATCATGGCAAGCGTGAAGGGCTTTCCATGGGGGCTACGCAGGCCTTGTTGATTCAGATGCACAACAATCTGCGGATCGGACAGGCGCTGTGAGAGTTCACGGACCTGCTCGACCATGGCTGCAGGATAGCGCACGCGCTCGAACACGGGCGCGGGCAAGTTGACCGTGGTATCGGTGCAGGCGCCGCCTTGCCAACGCACATGGAGGACGGCTGCACGTGCAGTAGCCAACTTCTCCACCGTGATGTCGCGGATCAGCAGTCGCAACATCCGCTTGCGATCCTGCGCCTGAGTGGTGGAGGCTCGCCAAAGGCGTGGGAGATCGCGCGCCAAGGCAAGCGCCTTGGCTTTCTGCTCGGGCGTTGCCACATACGCTTTGCGGTTTTGAAACTGCACGGCTTGCGTCTTGACCTCCTCCAGGCGAGTGAGCGCCTCGTTCCAGCGCCGCTCCAGCGTTCCAGCCACCAGCCGGTTGGACGGATCGGCTTCCTCATAACGTCGTTCGGCGAGAGCCGCCTCGTACTCGGCGCGTTCGATGCGCATCTGCCACTGACGCATGAGAGCCTGATCACGTTGTTCGAGTTCGTGCACGGCGGCCAGCGCCAGTTCAACTTCGGCAGGCTTGATCGCCTTGAACACCTCTTCACTGATCGTCTCATCAAGCAACTTGCTGCGTACGCTGACGCAATTCTTGGTTGCCAATCCTTCGCGGCGCTTCCAACTGCACTCATAAACCGGATAGATGCCGCCATTGCCTTGATAGCGCACGGTGAGCGCCCGACCACAGTCGGCGCACAGCAGCAACCCTTGCAGCAACGCAAGGCCTTCGCGCGCCGCACCGCTTAGCACCGTGCCCTCGCCGTTGGTGCGATTGCGCTCGAGACGTTTGCGGTTCTGCTCAAACTCTTCCACGGTAATGTAACCCTCGTGGTGCTCAGCTAAATGCACCCGCCAGTCGGGCATCGCCACCGCCCGCATCTGCTTGCGTACCTCGCCCCCGGGCGTGATGCTCTTCTGATACTGGTAACGGCCAAAAACATACACGCCAGCGTAAGAGGGGTTCTTGAGCAGACCCAATACGCGCCCGTGACTGAGTCGCCCCCAGATCAACTTGCCCGCCCAGACCCCGCCGTAGGCGCGCTTCGGAAAGCGCAAGCCACTTTGCACAAAACGCTGCACGACGGCGTAGGCGCTGCCAGTCTCCCGGAATAGCCGAAACACCGACTGCACTGCGCCGCGTATTTCTGCGTCGGGATCGCAAACGATGTGTCCCTGATCATCATGGCAAAAGCCCACCGGCAGCGGGAAGCGTAACTCACCTTTCTTCGCCTTGTTGAGTTTACCGCCGAGGAGGCGCCCGCGCAAAAAATGTAGCTCGGCCTGCGCCATCGTGCCTTTGATGCCGAGCAGGAGTCCGTCGTTGAAGTCGGCCGGATCGTACTGGCCATCGTCGTCGATGACCAAGGTGTGGGTCAGCGCGCACAACTCCAGCAGACGGTGCCAATCCAGATTCGAGCGTGCCAGGCGCGAGACCTCCAGGGCAAACACCGCTCCCACTTGACCCATCGACACATCCGCCACCAGGGTCTTGAAATCGTTGCGCCCCGCCATCTGTGTGCCCGACTGACCCAGATCGCGGTCCAGTGTACGAATCATGCTCTGCGTCCAGCCCAACGCCAAGGCCTTCTCGCGCAGCGCATACTGCCGTTCGGTGCTCTCCCGGTGGTGCAGCACCTGCCCTGGGGTCGACTGGCGCAGGTAGATGTAGGCAGGTTTGTGCAGGTGCGTCTCGCTGATCTTGGTACTCATCGCGTACCTCCTCGGTGAGCGGCGGCGCGCGCGCGCCTTCGAACCAGGCCACGAGCATGTTGGCCAGCAGCACGCCGCCCAATGGCGAATCGATGGGGGTGGTGAGCGAGGTTAAAGTCGGACTCACCGTGATGCCTTACAGCGGCTCTCGACGCCGCAGCAGTTCGCGGTTGATTTCGCAGACCTGCTCCAGGATCTCGCGAATGCGGTGGTAGTTGGCGAGGCGCTCGCGGGTCTCGGCGTGACTCACCTGCGGCACATAATCCATCTCGGGCGCTCTGCCCGGGAAACTCACTGAGAGATAGTACTTGGGACCGTGCCCGCGCCCGGTGGCGCATTTGCACCCGGGTTTGCCGCAGCGTTTGTAGCGCTCGATGAGCGAGCCGCGCAGAACCTCCTCGAGAGGCGGCAGCTGGCGCAGCAGCAGTTTGCGGCGTTGCTTGAGGACGGCAGTGGGTTTCTTGGGCATCGAAATCAGACCACTGTATTAACTGGTCCGATACTACTCTGCATTTGCTCATTTGGCAAGCTCCTTCGGGGTCCGTCCGGCCAGCTGGTCCACCAGCATGATGAGCTCGAGAAGGCACTGGATATCGAGCCGCCCCGGCGTCATACCGAGCACCTCATAGGACGACGGTGTCGCCCGGTCGGTCCACTCCTTCGCGACGGCAAAGCTGCCGCGCTCGGTATTGCGCACGATCAGCGTGTCGACACCGGCGATGCGTCGCTCCTTCAGGACAAGGAAGCGCTGACCCTTAAGCGGATGAAACGGATGACGAATCTCGACCCAACCTAAACGCGGGTTGAGCACATGTGCAGTTGACGCTAACCGTGGCGAGTTTTGAAGACA
>JAOUGR010000037.1 GCA_029857655.1 Gammaproteobacteria bacterium
TCCAGCGGCTCGCTGTCGACCGCGGCGCGATTCTCTTTGATCCCGAACGAGTCGACGAACCCGGCTGGGGATTGTTCGACCGCGACCGCTGGCAGGCGCGTCACGCGCTGACCGCCCACACCGGGGGACGCGGGTCGATCCACTTCATCGAAGACCGCGGACGGCACTGGGCGTTGAGGCGCTACTTGCGCGGCGGCATCGTGGCCCATTTCGTGCGCGAACGATTCCTTTTTCTTGGCGAGGACCGCACGCGTTCCTTTCTGGAACTGCGGCTGCTCTCGACCCTGCTGCAGAAGGGTCTGCCAGTTCCTGCGCCAGTGGCGGCAGGTTATCGTCGTCGACGCTTCACCTACGTGGCGGAACTCATCACCGAACGACTGGCGGGTGCGGCGTCGCTGACCGAGATGTTGCGCGCGGGCCGGATGAATGAGAAACGCTGGGCGGAGATCGGCCATTGCCTGCGTCGCTTCCATGACGCAGGCGTGCAACACGCAGACCTGACCGCCAACAACATCATGCTGGGGGAGGAGGCTGAGGTCTGGCTGCTCGACTTTGATCGCGGTCGCGTGCGCGAACCCGGCGCCTGGCGCGAGCGCGTCCTCAACCGGCTGGCCCGCAGTCTCGAGAAAGTCACCGCGGGCGGCATCGAATGGCAGTCGGGATATTCGGTGCTGCGTTCCTCGCACGATGGATGAAGGACAATCCGAATCATTTACAACTTCCTGATCTACCTGGCGGCGCCGGTTGCGCTGCTGATGCATCTGTGGCGTGGGATGCGCGATCCCAGCTATCGCGAGCGTCTCGGCGAGCGATTCGGTTTCGGGCCGGCATTGCAGGGCGACACAATCTGGATTCATGCGGTATCGGTCGGCGAGGTCCAGGCTGCCGAATCGCTGGTCAAGCAATTGCTGGCGCGCCACCCGCGTCATCTCCTGTTGCTGACGACAGTCACGCCGACCGGCGCGGCGCGGGCGAGGCAGCTTTTCGGCGATTCAGTGCGGCTGCGCTACATTCCATTCGACCTTCCAGGGTCTGTGCGGCGATTCTTCGACCGCGTGCGGCCGCGACTGGCGATGATCCTCGAGACCGAGTTGTGGCCAAACCTTTATGCTGAATGCGGCCGCCGCAAAGTGCCGCTGGTGCTGGCCAGCGCGCGCATCTCGCCGCGTTCGGTCGGGCGCTATCGCCGGCTGGTGCCGCTGTTCCGCCAGGCGCTGTCGCACGGCATCCTGATTGCGGCCCAAAGCGAAACCGACGCCAGCCGATTCCGATCGATCGGCGCGAATCCTGCGCGCACGCACGTCACCGGAAATATCAAGTTCGACTTCCAGCCGCCGCCAGGGATCGAGGATCGCGGCGCCGCCTGGCGGCAGTCGCATGCACCGGGTCGGCCGATCTGGGTCGCCGGCAGTACGCATGGGGGCGAGGAGGAATTGATCCTCGACGCGCACAAGGCCGTGCGGCAGCGATGCGCCGATGCGCTCCTGATCCTCGTGCCGCGTCATCCGCAGCGCTTTGATATCGCACGGGAGCTGCTGATCCGGCGTGGCGAAGCCTTCGCGAGCCGCTCGAGTGGCACGGCGATTCCGCCTGCGACGTCGGTGCTGCTTGGCGATACCATGGGCGAGCTGATGATGTTCTATGCTGCGGCCGACGTTGCCTTCGTTGCCGGCAGCCTGGTGCCGATCGGTGGCCACAATCTTCTTGAACCCGCGTCTTTGGGCCGGCCCGTGCTGACCGGGCCTTATAATTTCAACAGCGAGGCGGCTGCCCGCCTGCTGCTGGAGGCGGGCGCGGCGCGCACCGTCGCTGATGCCCGGCAACTCGGTGCAGTCGTTACGGAATTGCTGGGCGACGCCGCGCTGCGCCGGTCGATGGGCGCGGCCGGTCGCGCCGTGCTGGATGCCAATCGTGGAGCGCTCGAGCGCTTGCTGAAGCTGGTGGATCCGCTGCTCGACTGACGGACGCGCCAGGATTGCCTAGAATCAGTCCGCAGTAATTCCGGGGACTAGCTATTGAACAAGCCTGCCAGGATCAGAAGAATTCGTGCCGCCGAAGAGGGGATACGGCTCGCCGCGCCGTACAGCGAGGCCGCGCTGAGGGCGCTCATGGCCCGATTCGGATCGCCGCTGCTCTTCATCGATTGCAACATCATCCGGCGCCAGTACCGCACGCTCGCCGCGGCACTGCCCGGTGTGGAACTGCACTACGCGCTGAAGCCGCAGCCCCACGCGACTGTCGTCAAGGTGCTGGCTGCTGAGGGCGCCTGGTTCGATCTTGCGACCAATGGCGAGGTCGACCTCGTCCGCACGGCGGGAATTGCGCCCGATCGCTGCATCCACACGCACCCGATCAAGCGCGACCAGGATATACGGAGGGCGCTCGATTACGGCATCACCACATTTGTCTTCGACAACCCGGACGAAATCTTCAAGTTCACGCCTTATCGCGAGCGCGTGCGACTTTTGCTGCGCCTGGCCTATCGCAGCACGGATGCAATGGTGGATCTCTCGCGCAAGTTCGGCTGCGATCCCGAGGCAGCGATTGCGCTCGTCGCGACTGCGGCGCGAGCAGGTGTCACCGTCAGCGGGCTTACATTCCACGTCGGCTCACAGGTCGGAACGGCGGATGCGCATGCACGCGCCATCGAGGTCTGTGGCGTGCTGATTTCGGAAGCTGTGGCCCATGGCCTGCCGCCACTGGAGGTGCTCGACATCGGCGGCGGCTTTCCGATCGATTACCTGCAGCCGGCGCAAGCCATCGAGGAGTTCTGCCTTCCGATCCGCGTGGCGCTTGCCGGGCTGCCGAAGGGGATTCGCGTCATTTCGGAGCCAGGGCGCTATATCTGCGGTCCGGCGGGGTTCTGCCTGACCACGGTCATGGGTCGCGCCATGCGGGAGGGTCGCTGGTGGTATTACCTTGACGATGGCATATACGGCTCCTTCAGCGGACAGCTATACGACCATTCGCGCTACCCCGTGGAGCCCGTCGCGCCACATGCCGGTCCGAAGCAGCCTTGCGTGCTGGCGGGGCCCACTTGCGACAGCATCGACGTGATTGCCGAAGACATTCCGATGCCTGAACTCGCGGCCGGCGACCTGCTGATGGGACGCCAGATGGGCGCCTACACGAATGCGACTGCCACGGATTTCAATTTCTTCCCGCGCGCGCACATGCTGATCGTCAATGCCACGCCAGCCGGTGACTGATCCAGGTTGTGCCTGTGAAAGCCGCCGGCGCTTCCTCACGGGGCTGATCATTTGCCTGCCAGCCGCCTCCGCGGCTGCCCGCATCGCAAGGGCGGACGGAGCAGTGGCCACGCAGCGCAGCCTGCACCTGATCAACACCCATACCGGCGAAGAGCTGGACGCCCGGTACTTCACGGATGGGGCCTACAGCCCGGAGCAATTGGGCGCGTTGGACTGGCTGTTGCGCGATTACAGGACGGGCGAGATCCTCGCGATGGACTCACGGCTGTTTGACCTGTTGCATGAGCTCGCGCTGGCGGCCGGACGGGAGCCGCGCTACGAAATCATCTCCGGTTACCGTTCACCCGCCACTAATACGATGCTCGCGGCGACCACGGACGGGGTTTCGTCGCACAGCCTGCACATGGAAGGCCGTGCCATCGACGTTCGCCTGGTCGGAATGCCGGCAATTGCGCTCAGGGACCTCGCGCTTGCAAGTCAGGCCGGCGGCGTCGGATATTATCCAGTGTCGGATTTCGTGCATCTGGACACTGGCCGCGTACGGAGCTGGTCGGGTTAGTCATGACGACCGCCATTCATCGCCGTGTTGACGCCCTGCGTGGCGGGAGCGACCCGACCTTCATCGCCCGCCTGAGCTCTGGCTGGGCCGTCATGGGCGAGCGGCAGGTGTTGCCCGGTTATTGCCTGCTGTTGCCAGATCCGGTCGTGCCGACATTGAATACGCTTGCCGTCCCCGAACGCACGCAGTTCCTCGCCGACATGGCAGCGCTTGGCGACGCCGTGCAGAAGGTCACTCGGGCGCTGCGGATCAACTACGCGATCCTCGGCAATCAGGAGCCGGCGCTGCATGCACATGTGATACCGCGGTTCCATGACGAACCGGCGGCGTATGCAACAAGCCATCCCTGGGCGTATGACTGGAACGATGCGATCGCCTTCGATCCGGAGCAGCATCGCGAATTGTGCAATCGCATACACGCTGCGCTCGGAGCGTCAACGGCGCCCTATTGACCCTGGGGGCGCCCTCGTGCGAAAGATGACCACCCCTGGGAGGAGCGCGGCTTGGCTGTCTCGGACGAATTCCGCGATTACGTACTGGAACAACTCGCGGCCGCGGGCAAGGTCAACGCGCGCCGGATGTTTGGCGGTGTCGGTCTTTACCTCGATGGCCTTTTTTTCGCGCTGATCGACGACGACGCCCTGTATTTCAAGACCGACGATGCAAACCGGCCGCGCTTTGAGCAGGCCGGCAGCCGGCCGTTCTGTCCATTCCCGGACCGGCCGAATCACGTGATGGCCTATTGGGAAGTGCCGGCCGACGTGCTGGAGGACGCGGAGCAACTTCGCATCTGGACCCGGCAGGCGCTCGCGGCCGCGCTTGCGGCGCGCTCGAAGCGCAGCGCCCGCCGCCGGCGTCCGGCGGGCCGCCGCTAACTGCGCCGCCGATGGAGAATCTTGCGGGTCTGCAGCAGGAATGGGAGCCGCTGTTCGAGCGTTTTCTGTCGGACCAGCCGGGCGGCGATCCCGGGCACGGCCTGGTGCATGTGCGCCGCGTGGTCGCAACGGCCACCCGGTTGTGCGTATCGGAGAGTGCGCGTGGCGAAATCGTGCTGCCTGCCGCGTGGCTGCACGATTGCGTCCATGTCGCGAAGGATTCCACGGAACGATCGAGCGCCTCACGCGTTGCCGCAGCGCGCGCAGTCCAGTTCCTGGCTGGAGCAGGCTATCCATCCGGTTGGCTGCCGGACATCCGGCATGCGATCGAAGCGCACAGCTTCTCTGCCGGCATCGCGCCGCGCACCATCGAGGCAAGAATCGTGCAGGACGCAGACCGCCTGGATGCGCTCGGCGCAATCGGCATCGCACGCTGCATTGCGGTCGGTGCGGCGCTGGGCCGGCCGATCTACCAGTCGGATGACCCGTTCTGTGCAGCACGCGCGCCCGATGATGCCGGGGCGTCGGTCGATCATTTCTATACCAAGCTGCTGAAATTGGCGGACACGATGCTGACCGAAGCCGGGCGGCGCGAGGCGCGGCGCCGAAGTGACTTCATGCAGGGCTACCTGGACCAGTTGCGATCGGAAATCGGATGAATCAGCGCCCCTATCGAGTCATCAGTCGCCCCGTCGCGGCATTGATCGGCGTGCTGCTCCTTGCAGTGGCCTCGGTCGTCGTCTGGTTCGCAATCCAGGCGATGCGCGCGACCACGATCGAATTGGGCTTGCTCTTTGAGCAGTCGCCCGAGCAGGCGGCGGCGCAGGTCGTGCAGCGTGTCCGGATCTACGCCTTGCTCTACGGCGGTTCCCTGTTCGCGCTCGCGACCTGGGTTGCGTGGACGGCCTTGCGTGCGATCGACACGGCCCGCATGCCGCCGCCGGGATCCTGGATCATCGAGGGTCAGCGCACTCATGAAGGCCCGGCGGCCGTACTTCGAGGCAGGATCCTGCTGGCGCTTGCCGGCAGTCTGATGTTGCTTGCGGCAGGCCTGTTCATCGTGCTGTGGAGGCTCGCCGCAGAGGTTGTCCTTTCGCCTCAGTGATTTCCGGCCTGGCGCAATGCGACGTCCAGTGTCTCGCGATCGACATTGCCGCCGGAGATCACGATCACGGTGGTCCTGTCCCGTGCCGGCAGGTGCCCCGCCAGAAGTGCAGCGAGTGCCACCGATCCACCCGGCTCGACGACGAGTTTCAGGTGCCGGAAAGCCCAGGCCATCGCGACCTGCACTTCAGCGTCGGTGACGGAAACACCACCTGCAAGAAACTGGCGCATCAGCGCGAATGTCAGTACGCCCGGTGACGGCGACATCAGCGCGTCGCAGATCGTGCGCGCGCCCTTCGCGTTTGTCATCCTGGATCCGGCCTCGAGCGATCGGCGCGTGTCGTCAAAGCCCGCCGGCTCGGCGCACAACACGTCCGTCGCCGGCGAGAGTTCGCGAATCGCCAGCGCCGAGCCGCTGACCAGCCCGCCGCCGCTGCAGGGCATCAGCACCTGGTCGGGGGTCACGCCGAATTCGCGAGCCTGCTGCATGAGTTCAAGCCCCACCGTGCCCTGGCCCGCGATAACGTGCGGGTCGTCGAAGGCCGGCACCAGCGTGGCGCCTCGTTTGGCGGCCAGTTCGGAGGCGATCGATTCGCGGCTCTCGCGTTCACGGTCGTAACTGACGATTTCGGCGCCGAACGCGCGCGTGCCCTCGAGCTTGGCCCGCGGTGCATCGGCCGGCATCACGATGGCGGCGGGCATGCCAAGCATCGCTGCCGCGCAGGCGACACCCTGGGCATGATTGCCGGACGAAAATGCGACCACGCCGGCCTTGCGCTCGCCGGCGCCAAGTTGCACGAGCCGGTTGTAGGCGCCGCGGATCTTGAATGAGCCGGTGCGCTGCAACGACTCCAGCTTGATCAGGATGCGACCGCCGGTCAGCCCGTCAAGGGGCGTGTCTGCCAGCAGCGGCGTGCGCCGCGCGACGCCCGCGATCCGCACGGCCGCGGCTTCCACGTCGTGGAATGTCGGCAGGACGCCGGTGTCCAGCTCATCATTCATCGGATTTCCGTGCCGACTGCCAAATGCGCGGGCCTGCTGTATGTTACCCCGTGCGACGGCTCATCGCCGCCGCAGGTCTCAGTAAATCTTTGGGAGGCACTACGTGACAACCGATGCGATCTGGCTGCCCTGTGCGGCGATGGTGCTCGTAACAGCGCTGGTGTGGATCAAGCTTTACGCCGACCGCCTGGGCGAAATAAGGAGCAAGCGCATCAACCCGCAGTCGCTCGCAACCACGCGCGCGGCGGCCGGCATGCTCGAGAAATCCCAGGCGGCCGACAATTTCCGGAATCTGTTTGAAGTTCCCGTGCTGTTCTACGTGCTTTGCATCGCCATCGCGATCAATGGCGGCTCGACGGCCGGGTACGTTGCAGCGGCCTGGGCCTTCGTATTCCTGCGCGCGTTGCACAGCCTGATTCACGTGACCTATAACCGGGTGATGCACCGGTTCATGGTCTACGCGGCGAGCACCGTGCTCTTGTTCGGCATGTGGATCAGTTTCTTCTTCAGGATTTCGCAATGAAGGACTTCGAGGGGCGTTGCCTGTGCGGTGGCCTGAGGTTTTCCATTACCCCGCCGACGCTGTTTTTTGCGCATTGCCATTGCAATTATTGCCGCGAGGCACATGGAGCGGCCTTTGTCAGCTGGGTCGGTGCGGCAGCGGAGCGCTTCCGGTACCTGCCGGGCTCGCGCGAACCGCGCTGGTACCAGTCTTCGGTGCAAAGCCGGCGCGGGTTCTGCGACAGCTGCGGGACCACGCTGTTCTTCGCGTCCGCCCTCTGCCAGGGCGAGATGCACGTCACGCGCACTTCGATCAGGGGACCCATCGACCGGGAACCGCAGTGCCATGTGTTCTACGACCAGCACGCGGCCTGGATCAAGATCGGCGACGAACTGCCGCGTTTTACGGGCGACGAGCCAAGCCTGGCTAAGTTCAAGGCCGTCCGTGCCGTCACGAATGCCGGAATCATGGGCGACGGGAGCAAGTCATGAATGATGGAAGCGCGGCTATCCGATTGGCTGCAACGATACTTTTCCTGGCGGCCCTCACGGGCTGCGCCAAACAGATTGAGGGCACATATTCGGGTGAAGACGCCGCCGGCGGCGAAGGACGGGTTTTCTCGACTCGGTGACATTCCTGGCCGGCAACCGGGTGGAAGCCACGTTTCTCGGCGAAACCAGGAGCGGAACGTACCGCGTCGACGGCGATCAGGTCACGATCACCCGTCCAGTGCTTGGATCGGTTCCAGCTGGCACAGGACGGTTCGAAACTTGAAGTCCGCTAGGGTCGCATCAGCAGCAGGGTCAGGCCGCGCATCAGTTCCACCGGCGTCGGTGGGCAACCACGAATCACCAGATCAACCGGCACGACCTTGCTAACCGCGCCAACGCAGGCGTAGCTGCCTTCAAACATGCCACAACCAGCGCCGCAGTCGCCGACGGCCACGACCCACTTCGGGGCTGGAGTCGCCGCGTAAGTGCGCTCGAGCGCCCCCCGCATGTTGTGGGTAACAGGCCCTGTCACGAGCAGCAGATCGGCATGACGCGGCGAGGCGACAAAGCGAACGCCGAATCGCTCGATGTCGTAGAATGCGTTGTTGAGTGCATGAATTTCCAGTTCGCAGCCGTTGCACGATCCGGCATCCACGGCGCGGATTGCAAGGCTGCGTCCGAGGCGTCGCGCAATCGCACCGCGAAGGGGCTCGCCAGCGCCCTCAAGCGGCTCCCGCCGATCCGGGGCGTATGGCTCCGTGACGGGCGCACTGAAAAGATTCTTGAACAGCCGTCTGCGCATATTCGCCTACAGATCGTGTCCGGAGTACGAGCAGTTGAATGATTTGTTGCAGAGGGGAAAGTCCGCAACGATGTTGCCGTAGATCGCGACTTCGAGCAGCGGCCATTGAAACCACGACGGGTCGCGAAGGTGGCATCGTTCAATGCAAAGATCGGGCCCGATACGCAGGTACGCGAGCACGTCACCGCGGAATCCCTCCACAATTGCAGTGGCTTCGACGCTCGATATTGGCGCTGCGATCGTGGGGGGCAGCACGGGACCGGCCGGCAGAGAGTCCAGCGCGGCCTCGAGCCACTCGACGCTTGCCTGTATTTCTTCTATTCGGATCCAGATGCGTGCATCGACGTCGCCTTCACTCCGCACTACAGGTTTGATGGGCAGCGCATCGTAGGGCTCGTATGCGAGCGTTGTGCGTGCATCAAAGGAGCGGCCCGAGGCTCGACCCACAAACCCGCCCGCGGCAAATTCCGCGGCCAGCGCCGCAGTGACCGCTCCGGTTCCAACCGTGCGATCCTGTAGCGACGCGGTGTTCTCATACAGCTCGATCAGCTCGGGGAACCGCCGGCTCAAGTGCTGTGTCAACGAGAGGATCGCGTCCTGACCCATCGCCGTAAGATCCACGGAGGTTCCTCCGGGGACAACCCGATCCATCATCAGGCGATGACCGAAAGCCGCCGCACAGGCGCGCAATGTCTCTTCACGCAGGATTCCGCATTCGGCGTGCATCATCGAGAATGCGGCATCGTTGCAGATTGCTCCGATATCGCCCAGGTGATTCGCAACGCGCTCGAGCTCCGCCATGATGGCGCGCAGCCAGGCGGCGCGCCGCGGTGGAAGAATTTCAAGCGCTGTTTCGACCGCCCTGGCGAATGCCAGGGAATACGCCACGGTGCTGTCGCCGGAGACGCGGGCAGCTATCGGCGTGCCTTCGCCGACTGACTTGCCTTTGAGCTGCGACTCGATGCCCTTGTGCGTATAGCCGAGACGTTCCTCGAGGCGCACGATGGTCTCACCGCTCGCAGTGAACCGGAAGTGTCCGGGTTCGATGATGCCCGCGTGCACTGGCCCAACCGGAATCTGGTGCAGACCGGGTCCATCCGATTCGAGAAAGCGATAGGAACCAGACGTCCCGGGCGATCGCGCCTGTGCTGCGAGCGGCGCACGAGTTGCCCACCGCCCGTGGTCCAGCCAGGGCCGCTGGTCGGGCAACCCGACCACTTCAAAGCCGAACATATCGATGATCGCCCGCTCCGGCCGGATGGCTGGGGCGTGAAAAACGGCGAGGGATGGTACGTGACCGGCGCGCACTGCGATGGAAGTGATGCATACCTGGCCCGTCGCACGCTCGAAGAGCGCGCAATGCACGGCGTTGACGTCGCCCCATTCCCCCAGCAGATCCAATTTGCCTTCGCGCAGGGCCTGGCCGATCGCCTGCCAGGTGTCGGCGTCCACCTCGACACGCGGCCATCCCCGGTGCGACGACACAGGAGTGAAATTTCCGAGCAGCGCTTTGAACATGGGAAGGCCTATCCGAGCTGGCCGGCGACATGCCGGAACCAGGCATTGATGGCCGGCGGAAGGTACAGGCCCGCGACCGCGACCAGGCCGAGGTGCAGTGCCATGGGTGCGAGCCGAAATGCGGACAGTGTGTGGCGCTTTTCGGTCTCGCCGAATGCAAGTCCGTGAAGTCGCAGCATCAAGCCGCCGAATGCGATTGCCAGGCCCGTGACCAGCGCGATCGTGAGCCATGGCGAGCCAGCGAACGTCGATGTCACCAGCAGGAATTCGCTGGTGAATATTCCGAACGGCGGCAGGCCGGCGATCGCGACGACTCCGGCCACCAGCAGCCAGCCGAGCAGCGGTTGACTGCGCGTGAGACCGCGGATGTCAGCGATATTCTGCGTTCCCTCGAGCTGTGAAATGTAACCCACGCCGAAAAATATGGCCGACTTTGTCAGGCTGTGCATCGCCATGTGCAGGAGCCCGGCGAAATTCGCGAGCGGGCCGCCCAGTCCGAAGGCGAGCGTGATGATTCCCATGTGCTCGATCGAGGAATACGCGAACATGCGCTTGATGTCGCGGCGGCGATAAATCATCAGGCCGGCAAACAGCAGCGAGGTGAGGCCCATCGCTACCATCAGCGGCCCCGGTGAGATCACGGCGGTGTTCCCGGCCATGATCAGCTTGAATCGCAATAGCGCGAACAGCGCGACATTGAGCAACAGGCCCGAAAGGACCGCCGAGATGGGCGTCGGACCCTCTGCATGCGCGTCCGGCAGCCAGGCATGCACCGGGGCCAGGCCCACTTTGGTTCCATAGCCAAGCAACAGGAACACGAAAGACAGATTGAGCAGGGCCGGATCGAAGCTGCCGGAGCTCGCGACAAGCCTGTCCCACGACATCGCCACGACTCCCTGCCCGAGTTGTTCCTGCGCGGCGAGGTAGACGAGGATCGTGCCGAACAGGGCAAGCGCGATTCCCACGGAACCGAGTATGAAATACTTCCAGGCCGCCTCGAGTGCGGCGCTGGTGCGATAAATGCCGACCATCAGC
>JAOUGR010000323.1 GCA_029857655.1 Gammaproteobacteria bacterium
CCGGGCCCATAAATGATGGCTGCGTCCAGTTCGCCCGTGGTGGCGACGCCATCGTTGACCATGTGCAGAATCTCGCGCCACAAGGCCTCCTGCAGCCGATCCGTCAGGTGTCCGGGGATTTCCTTGCGCACCCGCAGGGGATGCATGCCGATGAACCGGAAAAAATCGCCTGCCGCCTGCAGTGTGGCGGCCGATGTCAGCTCGCCGCCCACGATTTCAACCAATGGCAGCAGGTAGACCGGATTGAACGGGTGGGCGACGCAGAACCTTTCGGGCGACTGCATCGAGCGCTGCAGGTCGCTCGGCATCAAGCCGGAGGTGCTGGAGGCAATGATCACTCCCGGGCGCGCGTGTCGGCTGATGTCCCCGAGGACCCGCTGCTTGAGTTCGAGCTGTTCGGGGACATTCTCCTGGATGAAATCCGCAGCGCGTGCCATCTGCACAGGGTCGGTGGCAAACGACAACTGGCCCTTGGGTGGCAGCGGCGCAGTGATCAGCCGCTCCAGGGCCGGCTCCGCATTCGCCACTGCCGAGCGCAGCCAGGCCTCCATCTCCGGCCGGGTGTCGACGGCAATCACATTGACGCCGAAATGCAGCGCCCGCGCAGCCCAGCCCGCGCCGATCACACCGGTCCCCAGCAGGCCAAGTGTCTTGACGATGCTCACATGCCTGATCCTCGCGAGTCGCGGGTAATATTACGGGAAAAATATAATAATCTTTCGAGCTTCGCGATGCACACTCGCCACGCGGGCGCGGGTCTGCCGGGAAACCGGCCGGCGGGATTCGAGGCGGCACCGGCGTTCGTGGCGGTCGCGGCGCTGCGATTCGAGCCCGCTCAGTAGTGCGGCGGCGTGATCACCCAGACGACCCTGGTCGGCACCTTGCCGGGATTGCGGCAGCGGTGGCGTTCCGTGCTCTTGAACGAGAAGCTGTCGCCTGATTCCAGCCGGAAGTGCAGATCGTTCACCCAGAGTTCCATGACCCCGGCCACGACCACGCCCGCCTCATTGCCGTCGTGACTGTACTCGCCGCTGTCCGCGCCCGGCTCGATCGTGCTCATCAGCAGTTCAAGAGGACCGGACAGATTGGGCGACAACAAGTCCTCGTTGATGCCGAGCCCGGTGAAGCTCATGCGGCGCCGGTTGCCCGCGCGCACGACGAAGTTGCGCTCGGCGGGCGGGCCCGCGGTCCCCGCCGGGAAAAACCAGGTGATGTGCACGCCGAGGACGTCGCAGATCCGGCGCAAGGTCCCGATCGGGAGTTTCGAGCGATTGCGCTCGATCTGGCTCAGGTAGCCGACGGACACCGACAGGGCATCGGCCATCTGCTGCAATGTCAGGCGTTTGACGCGCCTGAGTTCCCGGATCTGCTGGCCGACCGTGGGATCAGCGTGCGGTGGACCAGCTGCCAGCTTCCTGCGGCGCATGGCTATGCCTTGATGCGCCGGCTGGCAGGATCATAGAACGGCCGCAGCGATACCACCGCCGGGAGACGCGCTCCCGCCACTTCCAGTTCGTAATGTCCGGCACCGATCCAGTCGGCCGAAACCACGTCACCGTCGTTCTCGATGTATCCCATCGCGAGCTGGCGTCCCACCGTGTGGCCAAACATCGCGGAGGTCGTGCGGCCGACGCGCCGGCCATCCCTCCAGATGGGCTCGTTGTGATACAAGACAGGCTCCGCACGGTCGACCGAAAACAACGCAAGACGGCGACGCACGCCGTTGTCCCTCTGGCGGCACAGCGCATCGCGGCCGATGAAGCCGCCGGGCTTGTCCCACGCGATGGTGAAGCCGAGGCCGGCCTCGAGCGGCGTGTCCTCGTCCGAGATGTCGTGGCCCCAGTGGCGATAGGCCTTTTCCATGCGCAGGGAGTTCATCGCGTGGTAGCCCGCAAGCTTCAGGCCAAAGGCGGCGCCGGCACGTATGATCTCGTCGTAGACCGATTGCACGCAGTCGGTGGGCACGTAGAACTCCCAGCCAAGCTCGCCGACGTAAGTGATGCGGCTGGCGCGCACGCGGGCGTAGCCAAGGTCGATGATCCTCGAAGCCCCGAACGGGAACGCGTCATTGCCGAGGTCGGTATCGGTCAATGAGCCGAGAAGTTGCCGGCTCAAGGGTCCCATCAGGCCAAGCACGGCGTACGCGCTCGAGACGTCGACTGCCGCCGCGCGGGCCGTCTCCGGAATGTGCCGGCGCAGCCACGCGAGATCGCGCGTCTGCGTGGCGCAGGCGGTAACCACGAGATAGCGGTGTTCGGACTCGCGGGTGACGGTGAGATCCGCCTCGATGCCGCCACGCTCATTGAGCCACTGGGTGTAGACGATCCTGCCGACCGGTACGGCGACATCGGCGGCCGAGATCATGCCGAGCACGGACTCGGCGTCGGGCCCCTCGACGACGAATTTTGCAAAGGACGACTGGTCGAACAGGCCCACCGCTTCACGCACGGCCCGGTGCTCGGCCGCGGAATGTTCGAACCAGTTCTGCCGGCCGTAGCTGTATTCGTAGGCGGCCGCAACCCCCGGAGGCGCAAACCAGTTGGGCCGCTCAAAACCTGCGACCTCGCCGAAACAGGCGCCCGCTGCGGCCAGCCGGTCGTGGAGAGCCGACTTGCGGACGCCGCGCGCGGTGTCGGCCTGGCGGTACGGCCAGTGCATCGCATAGAGCAGCCCGAGCGATTCGGCCGTGCGATCACGCAGGTAGCGCTTGTTGCGCTGGAACGGCATGCAGCGGCGGATGTCGACGTCCCACAGGTCCATGGGCGGATGCCCGTCGACGATCCAGTCGGCAAGGACCTTGCCTGCGCCACCCGCGGACTGGATGCCGATCGAGTTGAAACCGGCTGCGACGTACAGTCCGCGCACCTCCGGCGTCTCGCCGAGCAGATAGCGGTCATCCGGCGTGAAGCTCTCCGGGCCGTTGAAGAACACCTGCACGCCGGAGTCTTGCAGCGCTGGTACGCGGCGCATGGCCGATTCGATCAGCGGCTCGATGTGCGCAAGGTCGTCGGGAAGTTGATCGAACGAAAAGTTCTCCGGAATACCGTCCATGCCCCATGGCTTGGCCTCGGCCTCGAACC
>JAOUGR010000038.1 GCA_029857655.1 Gammaproteobacteria bacterium
CGGGGGGCGATGTGGGCCACGGCGCGATTATAGTGGAGGGGTTCCAGGAACCCCGCATCAGCGGCCGGGCCCGATGTTCCACCTGATCCTGTTCGAGCCGGAAATACCGCCAAATACCGGCAATATCATCCGGCTGTGCGCAAATACCGGCGCGGTTCTGCATCTGGTGCAGCCGCTCGGGTTTTCGCTGGACGATGCGCAACTGCGGCGCGCGGGACTCGACTATCGCGACCTCGCGCAACTGCGCGTACACGCAAATCTTGCTGTCTGCCTCGCACTATTGGGCGGGACTCGCATCTTCGCGGTCGAGACGGGGAGTGGTGCGCGCCACACTGACCGGCAATACCAGGCGGGCGACGCTTTCCTGTTCGGGCGCGAGACCAGCGGCCTGCCGGGGCCCGTGCTGGCGCAATTCCCGGTCGAAAATGTCATTCGGCTGCCGATGATTCCGGGCAATCGCAGCATCAACATGTCAAACGCCGCGGCTATCGTTCTGTTCGAAGCCTGGCGTCAGCTGGGTTTCGCCGGTGGGTCGTAGGGGGCGGCAAACGACAATCAGGCCGCGTTCGAGGAACTGGTGGCGGTGATTGCCACGGATTCCGTCAGCAGCGCTTCGAGCGCGTCAGTGCTGAGCGGTCTCGCGAGCAGGAAGCCCTGTCCCTCCAGACAACCATGCCTGCGAAGGAACTCGAGCTGTGCCGGAGTCTCGATGCCCTCCGCGACCGTGCGCAGTTCCAGGGCGCTTGCGATGCCGAGGATCGCCTGCAGCACGCGCTCGGCGCCCTCGTCGGCAGACAGGTCCGATACGAAGGACCGGTCGATCTTCAGGCAATCCACCGGCAACCGGCGCAGATAGCCAAGCGATGAATATCCGGTGCCGAAGTCATCCAGGGCTATCGATATCCCGAGGCTCCGGAGCTCGTGCAGCGCCGCAAGCGTTTCGCCCGCAGCGTTGATCATCATGGACTCCGTCAGTTCCAGCTCAAGGGCGCTGGCCGGCAGGCCGGAGCAGCGCAGCGCGGCAAGCACGTCCTCTACCAGCGTCCGTGGCACCCGCAGTTGATAGGCGGACACGTTGACGGAAATGGTCAACTGCAGCCCGTGCTTGCTACGCCAGATTGCCGCCTGCCTGCAGGCCTCATGCAGTACCCAGGAACCGATCGCCATGATGAGCCCGGATTCCTCCGCAATGGGGATGAATTCCGAAGGCGAGACGGATCCCAGTTCAGGGTGATTCCAGCGAAGAAGTGCTTCGACGCCGCGCACGGCGCGATCGGCCAAGCCGAACCGCGGCTGGTAGGCGAGGCTCACTTCGCCACGCGCCATGGCGCCGTGCAAGGCGGATTCGAGGTCGATCAGCCGCAGCGCGCGTTGCTGGACCTCGGAAGCAAAGAATTCGTGGCGGGATTCCGCAGCCGACATACCGCGTGCTGCGGTCGTCCGGGCATTTTCGAAAAGCGTGTAGGCGTCCTGGCCATCCGATGGCCACATGACGATTCCCGTGCTGACGAGGAAGTTCGCAGTCCAGCCCTCGCCTGTGACCGGGACCGCCAGCACGCGCGCAACATTTCTCGCGACGCTGGCGGCGAGGGCCGGTGAGTTGCATCCGATGCGACAAAATGCGAACTCGCCTCCACCAAGGTGGGCGAAAGTGGATCCAGCCTCGTGGGCGATGGCGTCGAGGATCAGCCTTGAAGTGCTTACGAGCGCCGCATCGCAGGCGGCCTGGCCCAGGGACTGCTGCAGGCGCTCGAGACCGCGCAGCCTGAAAACGAGGACGCCGAGTGGTTCGCTGGTTTTGCGAATCCGAAGTTCGCTGGTAAGCGCGTCGAGGAACTGCGCCTGGTTCGGCAGGCCCGTCAACGCGTCGAAATTTGCCAGCCGGTACGCTCGTTGCTGCGCGCGGCGCAATGTCGAAATGTCCTGCACAGCCAGGGTCAGTGTCGCATTTCCCGCTGTATCGGTGCCGGGCGTTACGGTCCCATGAATGTGCAGGCTGGTTCCCGTCCGCATCTCGGCTTCGAGCTGGAACGGTGCGCGCGACGCCTGCCAGCCGCGGAATGCTTCGAGCAATTTGCGGCCGTCCCTGGAGCGAAGTGCGGACGCGAGCTGCGCGAGGTGACTGCGGGCGGCGGTCAGTTCAGGCAGCAGCGAGCGCACCACGCTGGAAACGTGCAGCGTGTGGCCGGCACTGTCCACCTCCCAGTGTCCGATCTGGGCCATTTTCTGCACCATGCGGAGTCGGCCCCTGCTGACGACCAGCGCTTGCCGCGACTGGTACTCGCGCAGGAGGAATCGGACACGCTCGATCAATAGCCGGCTGCTGATGCCCTTGCTGGTGAAGTCTGTGGCGCCGGAGTCATAGGCGCGCGCCACCGCCTCGACATCGTCGCGGCTGGTCATGATGAGGATGGGCGCATTTGCGCCGGCAGCCGTCGCACGGATCGTGCGGCAGGCCTCGAAGCCGTTCATTTCGGGCATCATCACGTCGAGAATCACGCATTCCGGATTGTGCTCCGCGAAAAGCGTGACTGCGACGCTGCCATTCTCGGCGCCCAGCACCTCGAATCCGGCGCTCTCCAGCGCGGCCTGGGCCACGAGCAGCGCGACGGCGTCATCATCGGCGATCAGGACGCGAGGCGCAGGCTTCGTCATGCCGCTGCCACTCCATTGACAGCGATCTCCCCCAGGGCCGCGCAGAGTTCGGAAAACTCGGGTCGCAATCGGACCGCCAGGTCGGCCGCCATCTTGAATTCACCACTGCGGGCCGCTTGCTCACAATCACTGGCCGCCTCGGCAAAGCGCCGTCCGCCGATACTGAGTGCGGCGGACTTCAGCGAATGAGCGGCGCGCTCCACGTCGGCAATACTGAAGGCATTCAACGCGGCGTCCACCTCGTCCAGGGTCTTGCCCGCCTGGGTCCTGAAGAGCGCAATGGCCCGCGGAACGATTTGCGGACGGTTCAGCGACAGCAATTCTTCGATGTGAGCCAGGTCGACGATCGGCAGGGCGCTTCCGGTCCCGCGCCGGCTGTGTTCATCACGCGCCGCCTCGCGGCGGACGCTCCCAGGCACGGCACCGACTGCCGGCGCAGCCGCAGGAGCCGTGTTCGTGGTAATCGAGCCGGTCGCCACCCGCAGCACCTCACGAAGCTTTTTCATCGTGAACGGCTTGCTGATGAAGTCGTTCATCCCCGCCTCCAGACAGCGCTCACGGTCGCCCTGCAGCGCGTTCGCCGTCAGGGCGATGATCGGCATGGGCTGGCGGCCGATCGAGGCTTCTTTCGAGCGGATGCGGCGGGTAGCTTCGAAACCGTCCATCAACGGCATCTGGCAGTCCATGAGCACCAGGTCGAAGCCCCACGAAAGGGCCTGCTCGACTCCGACACTACCGTCGTGCGCGCAATCGACTTTGCATCCGAGTGACTCGAGCATGCCGACGGCCACTTCGCGATTGACCTGGCTGTCCTCGACCAGGAGTACCCGGAGATTGAACTGCGCCGGTTTGGCGGCCGCATGCGACTGTTCTTGGGCCGGGCCGCCACGCCCGAGGGCGTGATCGATTGCGGCATGCAGCCGGGCCCGGCGCACCGGCTTGCTCATTCGCGCGTCAGGAGCGCTGGACGGCTTGATCAACAACGTGGCCGCGGCCGCGGCCGGCATGCTGCTGGTCATCAACACGAGCGGAACCGCCGTGGTTGCCGGAGTAGCACGTATCCGGTCGATCAGCTCCGCGCCGGTCATGTCGGGCAACAGTTCGTCGATCAGGACCAGACCGAACTTATCAAGCGCCATGCGCTCGATGGCATGATATCCCGTTCGCGTTATCCATACTGTGGCCCCACCAGCCTCGAGCAAGGCCGCGACGGCTTTGCCGGCGGCCTCGTTGTCCTGCACGACCAGCACGCTTTTTACGCCGACACTGAAGGATTTGACCGGCTGCTGCGTCGCTGCGGGGATCGCAAGCGGCAGCGTGACGCAGAATTTCGAGCCGGTGCCCAGCTTGCTGGTGGCCTTGACCTCGCCGCCAAGCAGCGTGACCAGCTCACGGGTGATCGCCAACCCCAGGCCCGTGCCGCCATGCTTGCGCGTCTCGAAGGAGTCGCCCTGGGTGAAGGCCTCGAAAATGGTGTCGAGCTGCTCCTCTGGTACCCCGAAGCCAGTGTCTTCGACCTCGATGCGCAGCTGGATTTTTGCGTCGGCGAGTTCGGTTGCAGTGGCCCGCACGATGACATGCCCCTTCTCGGTGTACTTGAGGGCATTGCCGAGCAGGTTGACGATGATCTGGCGCAGGCGGATCGGATCGCCGCCGCACCTCTGGGGCACGGTCGCGGCAATGTCACAAACCAGCTCCAGGTTGCGTTCGTGTGCCTGTGGAGCCAGGAATTCGCAGACCTCCTCCAGTAATTCGACGGGCGAAAACGCGGTTTCCAGCACCTGCAACTGACCGGCCTCGATCTTCGAGAAGTCGAGGATGTCGTTGATGATTTCAAGCAGCGCGTCGGCGGAAGAACGCATCGTCTGCACCATGTGCTGCTGCTGGTCGGCGAGGCCGGTGTTCTCCAGAAGTTCGGCCATGCCCACGACGCCGTTCATCGGGGTGCGGATTTCGTGGCTCATGCGTGCCAGGAAGTCTCCCTTGGCCTGGCTGGCTTTCTCCGCCTGACTCGCGGCCTGCTCGAAGTTTTTCGTACGTTCGATGACAAGTTCCTGCAACTTGCGGCGGTGCTCAGCCAGCCGCAGGTTCCGGGTATGGATCTGCTGGATCATCTCGTTGAAGCTGATGATCAGGCTGCCGATCTCATTGGGGCCGCCGGGCTCGGCGCGAATCGAGTAGTCCTGGGTGTGCGCGACCTGATCCATGGTCTCGAGCAGATGGCCGATGGGAGTCACGATCAGCCTGCGCATCCGGGCCGCGAGGAAGAAGATGAAGATCGCGGCCGGAAGCATGAAGAGCAGTGTTCGCAGCATCGGCGACAGCGCAGAACTGAGGACCGGCGGGGGTGACAGCACGACCTCGACCGAACCGACGGGGTCGCCGTTGATCGCCAGAACACGAGAGGTCCGCAGGTCGGGTGAAGAAATCTTCGGCAGGTAGTCGAGCACGACCCGCTGCCAGCCCGGCATACGGGAGTCTGGGCGGCGTGACGCATCGGCCGCGCGGACGACCCTGGCGAGCACCGTACCGTCGTTGTCCGTCAATTGGACCGATGTCGCGTTGGCGATTCTTGCGATCTTTGTCGCCGCCACTTTCGCTTCGTAGCTGAAATCGCCATCGAGCGCCGAGACTGCTGCGCTCCGGCCCTCCTCGATTGCGGCGTCCGCCCGCGCAGCAAGCGCTGCTCGGTCGTCGACGATGACGTGCCACAGTAGCGGCACGATGGCGACAAGGAGCGCTGGTGCGGCGGCGAACGCGATCAGCTGCGTCAATCGCCGCGACAGGCTCCCGGTGGGGCGCCAGACGGTCTGCGGATTGGCCGTCGAAACAATCCTGGATTGGTCTTTCTCTGGCACAAAAAGGACCCCGGCCGCCGATGTGGCTGATAACTCATGGATTGTCGGCCCCCAGTAATGGCTGTCGGCGACGGATCACGCATTTCGCGAGGCGGCTCTTTACAAAATGCGGACGTGTGATGCCCGTCGCACTTCCGGGCATCGCCGCAAGTGCCGGCTGCCGCAGGGCGCGGGGAGCTAAGGCTAGTTTTCTGGCGTGACTTCGCGCTTGAGCATCGACTCGACGACGTCCGGGATGGACAAGCCCTCGTACAACACGCGATAGACGTGTTCGCAGATGGGCATATCGACTCCGAGTTTCTTTGCGACCATGCGCACGGCCTTGGCCGCGTGATAACCCTCGACTACCTGGCCGATCTCGGCGATCGCCTGGTCGATCGGTTTGCCCGAGGCGAGTGCGCGCCCGAAGCGGCGGTTGCGCGACTGATCATCGGTGCAGGTCAGGACCAGATCGCCGAGCCCTGCGAGGCCCATCAGCGTCTCCTGCTTCGCACCCAGTGCGACGCCAAGGCGCACCATCTCGGCAAGGCCGCGCGTGATCAGGAACACGCGGCTGTTCGAGCCGTAACCCATGCCGTCGGAAACACCGGTCGCAATCGCGATCACGTTCTTCACCGCACCGCCGATTTCGACGCCGATGATGTCGGACTGCGTATAGGCGCGGAAATTGCCGGCGGAAACGCTCTTGGCCAGCTCCAGTGCGAAATCCGCATGTGGTGATGCGACGGCGATCGCGGTCGGCAATCCTTCGCCTACCTCGCGCGCAAATGTAGGTCCTGAGAGAACCGCAACCGGCACCTTCGGGCCCAGCACCTCGCTGGCGACCTGGTGTGGGAGCTTGCCGGTCGAAATCTCGAAGCCCTTGCTGGCCCAGGCGACGCGCGCCCGTGGGCCGAGCATCGGCTTGATCTGCTGGAGCACGATCCTGAGAGCGTTCGAAGGCACGGCGAGCAGCAGGTCGTCACCACTGGCGATTGCCTTCGCAAGATCAGGCTCGATCGCAAGCGCCGGCGGAAATTCCGCGCCTGGCAGGTAGCGTTGGTTGCGGCGCGCCCTCGCGAGCTCGGCGGGATCGTCTTCCTGGCGGCCCCACAACACGGTCCTGCGGCCACTGCGTGCGAACTGGATCGCGAGCGCCGTGCCCCAGGAGCCGGCGCCAAGGACGACGATCGGGCGCATTGCGCCGCTCAGTTCGCCTGTTCCGGTGCCGGGCCCTGCTGCGCCTGGCGCGCGGCGCGCTCCTGCAACGAGCGCTCGAACAGCGCATCGAAATTGACGTGCGGCAGCAGGAACGGGGGGAATCCACCCTTGGTCACGATATCCGACACGGTTTGACGGATGTACGGGAACAGGATGTTGGGCGCGAATGAGCCCAGGATTCTCCGCGTCTCATCGGCGCCGAATCCGCGCACGACAAATACGCCGGCCTGCTTGACCTCAGCGAGGTAAACCGCGACTTCGCCATTCTTTGCCTCGAGCGTCACTGTCAGCACGACCTCATGGGCGTCCTGTCCGACCGGATTCGACGCCGTGTTGAGATTCAGCGACATTTTCGGATCCTGTGCCTGCGCCGGCAGAAACGGACCCTTGGGGGACTCGAACGACAGGTCCTTGATGTAGACCGTCTGCAGCGCAACCGCCGGACCTTGGCCATTGGCGGCAGGATCGCCCGCGGCGCCTGTCAGGGGGATATTTTCGTCAGCCATCTTCTTTCCTCACATTGAATTAAGTGTTACGGCGCTTCATGCGCCATTTGCCTGCAGTCGGTCAAGCCTGCCGTGCCACCGGCACGGCTCAGCCCTTCACGATCGGGAGGTTGTCGTTGCGCCAGGCCGCGAGGCCGCCGCGCAGGCTGAAGACATTCTTGAAACCGGCGCGCGCCAGCGTTCGCACCGCGGCGCCCGCCGCCGAGCCGTTGTCGCAGCACATGATCAGCGTCTTTCCGCCCAGTTTCTCCAGCGCCTTGGCGCCATCAGCGATCTGGTCGCCGGGAACATTGCGTGCACCCGCGACATGGCCATCCTTGAACTGGTTGGGCGGACGCAGGTCCACGAGCACGGCGCCTTCATTCATCATGCGAATCGCGTCGTTTGGCGCGACCGCGCTTGTACCCTGGCCCTGCCGGCGCATTTCATAGGCGATGACGACAAGCGCCATCAGCACCAGGCCGCCGGCCAGGAACGGATGATTGGTGAAATAATCGAGCAGTCGGTCCATGGGGCGGGTCACGGGTCGGCCGCGTGACCCGGGGCAAAAAACGGCCGCGCATTATATCAGCGCAGGAAAAGGCGGCCCGGGGCCGTGACGGACGAGGGGTTTGCCCTGAGAAAACAAGGACTTGCTGGTGCCGCCTGCCTGTTGCTGCTGTTTGCGGTGGCGGCGCCGTCCGCACAGCGCGACCCCGAAAAGCAATTGCAGGACGTGCGCGGGCGCATCGAGGAGCTGCAACGCTCGATTCGCCGTGACACGGACCGCCGCGACAGCCTGTCCGCGCAGCTGCGAGATGCCGAGGAAAAGGTTCGCAACGCTCGCGGGCGGCTCGGCGGCGTTCGCAAGCAACTCGCCGGCAGCGATGCACGCCTTTCCCGGCTGACGGCGGAGCGCGAACGCACCGAGCGGGACCTGCGTGAGCAGCGCATGGCGCTTGCCACGCAACTGCGCTCGGCCTACATGAGCGGACGCGAAGAGCAGATAAAGCTGCTGCTTTCGCAGCAAGATCCGGCGGCGTTCGGGCGCATGCTGGTTTATTACTCTTACCTGGGCCGCGCACGGGCCGGCAAGATCGCTGAAATCGAGACGGCAGCGAAGACGCTCGAGCAGGCGGTGCAGCAGGAGGCCGAGGAAAAGGAGCGGCTGGCCGCGCTCGAGGCGGACAGTCGCAAGGAATTGTCGTCCGTCGATTCGGCGCGCACGGAGCGTGGCAAAGCGGTTCGCGCCATCAATTCGCAGATCCGGAACAACAGCGACACGATTGCCAAGCTCAAGCGCGAAGCCGCCGCGCTCGAAAAACTGGTTGCCGACCTGCGCCAGGCGCTCCGCGACCTGCCGCCCGGTGCCGGTCAGGCCTTCGAAAAAGTGCGCGGCAGGCTTGCGTGGCCGGCAGGGGGTCGCATTGTGGCGCGTTTCGGTCAGCCGCGCGGCGGTGGCCTGAAATGGAATGGAGTAATGATCGAAGCAGGACGCGGCACCGAGATCCGGGCGCTGTACGAAGGCCGGATTGTCTATTCCGACTGGTTGCCCGGCATGGGGCTCCTGCTGATCATCGACCACGGCGGGTACATGAGCCTGTACGCTCACAATGAACAGCTCTTCAAGGCGGTCGGCGATCGCGTGGAGGGTGGTGAAGTCGTTGCAACCGTGGGCGACAGCGGGGGCCGCAGCCAGCCCGGGCTTTACCTCGAGATCCGCCGCGGGGCGACGCCTGTGGACCCCATTCCCTGGTTCCGGCGCCCGGCGCCCTGAGAACCGCTTCTAATCCGGACAAACTGCGGATTACGTCAAAGACTGCCGGGGTCTCCATCGGCGACCCTGAGCCACAAGCCCGGCACTGCGCCGGACAAGGGTTGAGCCCGTGGCTTCGACTGCCGTGAACCTGCCGCTGCATCTGGCGAGCATGAAGCCGAATCTGGATCCGTACGGCCATCTGCTGCGGATGCTGATGCCACGCGCCCTTGGCGTCGGTATCTATGACGCGCACGGCGCGCAGCTGTGGATCACCGGCGGTTACGACGGTCCGGACCCGCAGCCCCTGGTGAACGCGGCGCTTGCGAAAGTGCCGCCGGCGACGACCGGATGTATCGACGGCTTCAGCCAGGACCATGAAGGCGCGCCCGCCTACGTCTTCCGGTTGCGCGACAAGGAAGGCGAAGTCATTGCGGTCGCAGCGCTGCTGACCCGCGACGGTGAGGACCGGCCCTATTCATTCGTGCAGTCGCTGGTGCAACCTGCGCTCGAGTGCCTGCAACGCGAACTCGAGACACGCGCCAGCGTGGACAACCTGACGCGGGACCTCGGCACCCGTGACGCCGACCTGGAGCTGCTGCTTCGCATGGCGCCGGACGATCCGGACAGCCCACTGCAGGGCGACGAACTCGGCGCACTCGTGCAGGCCAGCGTGGATCACTTCGGCTGCATGCTAGGCGCACTGGTCGTACCCGAGCGCAATGTTGCGATCTGCAAGGCGCCCGCTGGCGCCAAACCGCGGGTCGACCTCCTGACCAAGATTCATCGCCACCTGCTGAACTGGGCGCAGCTGCAGCGCCGGAATCTCGTCATCAACAAGATCAAGCCGCGGCCAATAGAATTGCCTCCGCTCAAGCTCCTTTCCACGTCGGTTCGCCATGCCTCGGGCCGCGTAATCGGATTCCTCGCGCTTTTTCGCGAAGTGGACGGGGATAATTTCGAGCCGCGCACCGAACGGCTCGTGGAATTGCTGTCGCGCAAGACCACGGCGATCCTGCAGGCCAACTTCGATGCATTGACCGCGCTTCTGACACGCGCGGCGTTCGAGACACAGGTGCGCGCCGCGATCGGCGCGCGTTTCGAGAACATCCAGGATTGCGTGCTCTATATCGATACCGACCGCCTGCACGTCGTCAACGACAACTTCGGCATGCACGTGGGCGACGAGCTGATCGGAAAGATTGCAGAGGTGCTGCGCAAGAAGCCGCGGCCGGGGGCGCTGGCAGCGCGGATCGCCGGTGATCGCTTCGCGGTCTACCTGCCGGATTGCAAGCTTGAATTCGCGCAGCAGATCGCCGAGATGCTGCGGCGCCAATGCACCGAACTGACTCATACGCGCGGCGACGGCACAGTGCAGGTATCGGTCAGCATCGGCGTTGCCGAACTGCCGGACTCGAAGAACGCGCTCGCGCACGGCATGGCGAATGCGGAACTCGCCTGCAAGGCCGCAAAGGACCGGGGCCGCGATCGTGTCGAGCTCTTCCAGGACGCCGACGAGAGCATCATGCGCCGTCACACGGACGTCATGATCGTGCAGAGCCTGCACGAGGCGCTGGAGGCGGATCGATTCGTGCTCTATGCGCAGCCGATAGTGTCGTTGGGCCCGGAGCGCGCCGAGCCGCGCTTCGAGTTGCTGCTGCGAATGATTGCAACAAACGGTGAAATCCTGCCGCCGGAGAAATTCCTGTCGGCGGCCGAACGCTACCAGCTGCTGCCTGCGATCGATTGCTGGGTGATCAAGAATGCCTTTGCGACTCTCGGCCGGCACGCCGAAGCGTTGCGCAACTGCGGCATGCGATTCTCGATCAACATCTCCGGCGCGTCGGTCGCGTCGGAAGAGTTCGTGGATTTCCTGGAAAGCAACGTCAAGGCGTGCGGATTGTCGCCAGCGGCGCTGTGCTTCGAGCTGACTGAATCATCGGCGGTGTCGAACCTGACGCGCGCCGATACGTTGATGCAGCGCTTGCGCGTGCTGGGCTGTAATTTTGCGCTCGATGATTTCGGGACCGGCCTGAGTTCGCTTGCCTACCTCAAGGCACTGCCGGTCTCGGTGCTGAAGATCGACGGCAGTTTCGTGCGTGACGC
>JAOUGR010000039.1 GCA_029857655.1 Gammaproteobacteria bacterium
CCCGAACTTCTTCGGGATGATCATCGCCCAGAAGCCTTTCTTCTTGATGAAGTCGAAGACTTCGGGCGGCAGGTCGGCGCGACGGTGGGTGATGTCCCAGTCGTCGATCATCCGGCAGAGATCTTCACAGGGCCCGTCGATGAACGCCTGTTCCTCGGCCGTCAGCACCGGCGCCTTGGCGGAGAGAAGCTTGTTCCAGTCGGGACCGCCGGTGAACAGCTCGCCGTCCCACCAGACGGTGCCGGCCTCGAGCGCCTCCCGCTCGGTCGTGGACATCGACGGCAACATGCGCTTGTACACGCGCAGGAACCGACGGGAGATCAGCGAGCGCCGCAGCGGGAGGACATTCAGTAGCAGCTGCGGTGTGAACAGCACCCACAGCACCGCTTTCCACCAGAGCGGCCCGGCGCCTAACAGCGTATAGCCTGCGAGCAGCACGCCGAGCACGATGGTCGCCTTCGCGAAACTCGCGCGCTGGTAGGCGAGCCACAAGACCAGGCTGACGAACAGCAGCAACCAGAGGGCTGACACCATCACGCCTCCTTTATACAACGATTAGGATGCGATGCGCGATTAGGGCATGCACCCTAGGCGGGCCCCAGGGCCGCATACAGCTGTTCCAGCTGGCGCGACTGGGTCCGCAGGCGCATTTCGGCGTCCGCGACCGGCAGCAGATCCACTCCGAATTCCCGGCTGATCCGGGGCGGCGTGCCGGCGGGAAACGGTTTCCCGAACATGCTGGCGATCATCAGCAGCCCGATGGACGGTCGCGGGTGTCCGTCGGGCCGGAAATACTCGCTGAAGCGTCCGCCACGCTCGAGGCCATCGAGCGTTACGCCATTGACATAGTTGAAGTCGAACAAGTGGAGTCGCGCCCGGCAGCCCGACACGTGCTTTCGCATCAGGCCGAGCCCGTACAGCTTCGCGGCCAGGCCGCGATTGCGCTTCTCCACGAGGATCAGGCTCGGCGTGAAATAACCGTAGACCTCGATGTCAAGGCGGCACAATGCGGCCAGCGTGCGCTCGAAGTCCTCCGCGCCGGGCGGCGCGGGCAGCTCCGACAGCGGCGGCTCTGCATCTGACGGGAGCGCAGGAACGATTCGAGGCAGCAGGCGGCGCAGCTTTTCGATGTCGGCTTCATGCCCGTCATAGTCGAAGCGCTGGTACGACTCTAAGTATTCTGCAGGATCTGCACCGGCATCGCGCGCGCGGGTCGCGCGCAGCACGTCGATGCTGTTGCCCAATGCAGCCCCCGACAGCGCGATCATGAATTCGCGGCGCAGCCGGAGCCAGCGCGTGGGGTGACCATCGGAATCCTGGTCGAGCAGCGTTTCGTCGAATCCCTGTTTCCTGCGCACGGCAGTGCCGGGCCTCAGGAAGGTGTCGAGATTCAGAATGACAGCGTCGAGATGCGGAGCGTCGAGCGACGACTCGACGAATCGTCGCGCCTCATAAGGCGTTGCAGCGGAAACAGCATGATTGAACCAGCGCTGTCCGGTCAGTCCGCCGGCAGTCTGCGGATCGAATGCATCGCGCGCCCACGAAGCGCCGAACACTGCTACCTGCGGGTCCAGGCGGTCGAACAGGATCGGCTTGAATTCGCGGGACCAGCCGCTCAGCAGCTGCACGATGGTCTGGTTCTGCGGAAGCAGCATCATTCGCCATACCATGTGGTTGAACGCGCCAATCAGCATCGCAACCGACACCACGATCAGCATGAAGGCGAGCAGAAACCGGTGGCCCGGAATTACTTGCGACGACTTGACTGGGATCGATGACTTCATCAGTGCGTGGCTCAGAACTGGAAGTAGATGAACGGACTCAGGTCCGACATCGCATACCAGGCCGACAGGAATATCAGCGCTGAGCCCACCGCCCAGCCGGTGGTCTGCCGGAACGAAAAGCGGCGCTCGAGCAGGTTCGAGTCACCGGGCGACCCGTAGTCCTCTATGTGTAAGATGGCGCCCGACCCCCTGAAAAGCTGCATCGTGTTCGGCAGGCACCAGACGATCAGGAAATACGGCAGCAGCCTGGGCAGCATGTCGTCGGTAATCCAGGCCAGGCCGGATCCATCCGACAGGCCGAGCATTGCGCCGGTTATCCTGATCGCCGTGTCGAAATCGGGCGCGCGGAAGAACACCCAGGCGAATGACACGGCTACGAAAGTCAGCAACACGCTGGCTGCGTGCACAACGGGTGCCAGGACTGGCGATGCACGCAGCTTGTCGCGCAGCGCCGCGGCGTAAGCTCCGACGAAGTGGATCCAGAGATGATTGAGCGACAGGAACAGGCCGTGCAGCAGTCCCCAGATAACGAAGTTCCATCCTGCGCCGTGCCACAGCCCGCCGATGGCCATGGTTCCGAGCAGCGCGGCGACCGTCCGCGCGAGCCCGTGCCGGCTGCCGCCCATCGGTATGTACAGCAGGCGCTGGAGCATGCGGGACAGCGTCACGTGCCAGCGGCGCCAGAACTCGCGGATGCTGGCGGCCTTGTAGGGCGAGAAAAAATTCAGTGGCAGGCGGATGCCGAAGATGTAAGCGAGGCCGATCGCCATGTCGGAGTAGGCGGAGAAATCGAAGTAGATCTGGAATCCGTAGCCAAAGGCGGCCGCCCAGCCGTCAAGCATCCCGAGCGAATCGCCCTGCTGCGCGACGGCGTAGATCGCGTCCACGTGGCGCGAAAACGGGTCGATCAGCACCGTCTTCTTGAACAGACCGGCCGCGAACAGAGCAGCTCCCGCCGCAACCTTGCGGGGTTCCGGGAACCAGCGCCGGATCGCGGCAAGTTGCGGAAGCAGCTCGTGCTGCGACAGGATCGGTCCGGCGATCTGGTGCGGAAAAAATGCGATCAGGAACACGTGATCCCAGAAGCGCAGCTTCGTGAGGCGGCCATGGCCCGTGTCCACGAGCAGGCCAATCTGCTGAAATGTCCAGAAGGACAGGCCGATCGGCAGGACGATCTCCGGCACCCGCAGGTCCGTGGCGGCCACGATGTTCAGCGACTCGATGAGGAAGGCGAAATACTTGAAATAGGCGAGCAGACCGATATTGAACGTGATGCCCGACACCAGCAGCATCGTGTGCAGCCTGGGATTCCTGGTCGCAAGCATCCCCCGCACCGCGGCAAATGTACCGACGATCGAGGCGGCCAGCAGCAGCAGGTAGACCGGCGACCAGTATGCGTAGAAAAGCAGCGACGCAAGGATGATCCAGGCCATTCCTGCGCGCGGATGGAACCTGCTCAGCAACCAGAAGAAGCCGACCACGGCGGCAAGGAAGGCGATGAACGCGTGCGACGCGAATACCATGCGCGGACAGTGTATGGCATCCGGATAAGAGAAAGCCGGCGCGATCGCCGGCTTCCGTGCTCATCGGCTGAATTACCGGCTTATGAGGCAGGTCTCAGCATCACTTCGCGAACGTAGGCAGTGCCGAGATACTTGCGCATCTCCAGACGCGGACTTGCCATTTCACGCTGCTTGTCGTCATCGGGCGTCGCCCAATGCTTGGCTGAAATCGCCTCGAACTTGTCGTCGTCGCCCTTGTTGTAGTCGAGTGCCTTTCCGTAGCTCGAATACAGCGTGCAGAACAGAACGTCGTAGTCGTTCGGATCACGCGGTGCCTGCACGAAGGTCTTGAAATCGACGATCAGGCCCTGCTTCTTGGCTTCGGCATTGATCGGCTCCGAGTGGGCACGGATCCACTTCATGTAGGTATCGAACATGCCGGGAGCGGTCCGGTACGAACTGCATTCCCAGACCGGGCCCTCGATCCAGTGTTCCTGGGCCTGTGAGAGTGCCGGCGTCAATAGCGCGCAGGCAGCCAGAAGGCTGAATATCCTCGACTTCATAAGTAACCCCTTCAGTCAGCGATTATAGTGGTCTGCGACTAGCGCAGACGTGGCGTTCATCATACGCGAATTACCACGCGATTCCGTAATCCTCGCCGTGATTGCTCGATGCGCCCCACAGAGTGCCGTGCTCCTGATCGAACTGAATCGCATTGATCGGGCCCGACGTGCGCGAGCCGTACTCGAGCGTGTAGCCGCGCGCGCGCAATTCACGCCGCACCCAGTCCGGAATCGAATTGTTGAGCAGCAGGCGTCCCGGAAAAATTTCGTGCTGGTCGAATGAATCGTGCATCTGGTAGCTGATGAAATTCGGCGCTTCGGCCGCCTGCTGCGGCGTCATGCCGAACTCGGCGACATTCAGGAAGAACTGCAGCAGGTTCTGGTCCTGCGTGTCGCCGCCCTGCACAGCGAATGCCATCCACGGCTTGCCGTCCCTGAAAGCGAGCGACGGCGTGAGCGTCGCACGCGGCCGCTTGCCGGGCTCGGGCAGGTTGAACGGATTCTCCGCTGCATCCAGCACGAAGGACTGCATGCGCTGGCTGAGGCCGATGCCTGTGTGGCCGGCGATGACGGCCGGCAGCCAGCCGCCGCTCGGCGTCATCGCGACGATCCAGCCTTCCTTGTCGGCGGACACGACCGAAGTCGTGCCGCGATAAAAGGAGCCCGTATCAGGGTCGGTCGCGGCCGCGTAGCTGGTGGCACCAAAGTCTTTCGCGGCGGCCGCCGGCTGCGATGGCGCTTTGATATAGGGATTGATCTCGCCCTGATACGGATAGGGGTCGCCCGGACCGACGGCCGGGTCATTGGCATCGGCATTCACGAGCGCAGCGCGCGCCTTTGCGTAATCCGTGGACAGCAGTCCCTTGATCGGCTCATCAGGCGGAAAATACGGATCGCCGTAGTAGAAGTCGCGATCGGCGAAAGCGAGATTCATCGCCTGGTAGACGGTGTGGATATAGTGCGTGCTGTTGTAGCCCATCGCATTGAGATCGAAATTCTCGAGGATGTTGAGGGTCTGCAGCATCACCGGGCCCTGCACCCAGCGGTCGAGCTTGTAGACGTCGATGCCGCGATAATTCGCGTGCACCGGTTCCTCGAATTCGACGCGCCAGTTGGCGAGGTCCTTCTTCGTGATCAAACCGCCCTGCTCCTGCACGCTGCGCACGAACTCGTCCGTGATGTCGCCGCGGTAGAAGCGCTCATATGCGGCCATGATCGCCTCCTTGCGCGACTTGCCACCGGCCAGCGCCTTCGTCTCGGCTTCAACCAGCTTGCGCAGCGTCGCCGCAAGATCCGGCTGCCGGAACATCTCGCCGGCCTGCGGCGCTTCGCGCGCGGAGCCCAGGTGCGGCAGCATCACGGCCTTCGCGTAGGGCCACTGCTTGATCTTCTCTTTCTCGGTCTCGATGCGGTTGGCGGTCTCCGCTTCGATCGGGTATCCGTCGGCGAGCGTGATCGCGGGCGCAAGCACTTCGGCGAGCGACAGGCGGCCATATTCGGCGAGCATTGTCAGCAGGGCTCCGGGTGTCCCGGGCGTCACCGCGGCGAGCGGCCCCTGCTCGGGGGGATAGCGGAGTCCTTTCTTGCGGTAGAAATCGACCGTTGCGCCGGTGGGCGCCATGCCCAGTCCGTTGATGGCGATGATGCGACCGGTCTCCGGATTGTAGATCAGCGCCTGCGTCTCACCGCCCCAGGACAGCGTGTCCCACATGGTCGCGGTCGCGGCGAGCATTGCGCAGGCGGAGTCCACGGCGTTACCACCGCGTTCGAATATGCTGGCCCCCGCGGTCGCGGCCAGCGGCTTGCCGGTGATCGCCATCCAGTGGGATCCGTGCAAGGGCGGTTTCTGAGTTTTCTCCTGCGCGGTTGCGCTGCCTTGCAGCAGGCCCAGCGCCAGCAGGACCGACGCCGCGGTCGATACGGCGCGCCTCAGATGGAACATCGCGTCACCTCGCAGAGAGCAGGTCCTGCACGCCTTCGCGTTCCTCGAGCAGTTCCTTGTGCGTCGCATCCATGCGGCTGCGGCTGAATTCATCGACCGCGAGTCCCTGCACGATCGCGTAGCGGCCGGCCTTGCAGGTCACCGGGTACGAATACATGACACCTTCCGGGATGCCATAGCTGCCATCGGCGGCAATCGCCATGCTAACCCAGTCGCCTGCGCGCGTGCCGAGCGACCAGTCGCGCATGTGGTCGATGGCGGCCGACGCCGCGGAAGCCGCCGACGATGCGCCGCGCGCCTTGATGATCGCTGCACCGCGCTGCTGGATGATCGGGATGAACTGCTCGCGGTACCACTGCTGGTCCACCAGCGCGCGCGCGGGCTTGCCGGTCACCGTGCAGTGGCCGATGTCCGGGTACTGGGTTGCGCTGTGATTGCCCCAAACGATCATGCGGCGGATCGCGGTCGTGTGCGTGCCGGTCTTTTCGGCGAGTTGCGCAAGCGCGCGGTTGTGATCGAGTCGCATCATCGCGGTGAAGTTCTGCCGCTCGATGTCGGGGGCATTGGATGCGGCGATCAGGGCATTGGTGTTGGCGGGATTGCCGACCACCAGCACGTGCACCCCGCGGCTCGCGGCCTCATTGATCGCCTTGCCCTGCGCCGAAAAGATCTGCGCATTCGCGAGCAGCAGGTCCTTGCGTTCCATGCCCGGCCCGCGTGGCCGCGCGCCGACCAGCAGTGCGTAGTCGCAGTCGCGGAATGCGACAATGGCGTCGTCCGTTGCCACCAGACGATTCAGTGTCGGGAAGGCGCAGTCCGACAATTCCATGACGACACCGCCAAGCGCAGGCAGGGCGGGCGTGATCTCCAGCAACTGCAAATTGACCGGCTGGTCCTCGCCAAGCATCTGGCCTGAAGCCACGCGAAATGCGAGCGCATAACCGATGTGGCCGGCGGCTCCGGTGATGGTGACGGTAACGGGCTTTTTCATTCAGGACTCCAGGCGTGCGCGCTCAAGTCAGGCTCTGACAGCCGAAAATAACGGCCTGCGGTTGTTCTTGGGAACGATGTCGTCGTCACAGGCGCCGATGTGCTCGATCTCCGAAAACCCGACCCGCTGCAGATTCGCCTGCACTAAGTCAGGAGGCGTCGACGCATTCGCCTCGAAATAGAGACTGCCGCGGGTTACTGCTGCCAGCAGATCGTAGAGATGTGCAGGATCTTTCACGTGAGCTTCCAGCGCCAGGCACAACACCACATCAAAGGGACCGTTCAGCTCGGCCGCGCGAATACGATCGAGATCGCCGATCCGGAATTCCAGATTTTCGATTGCGGCAAATTCGGCGATGCGTTGCGCGAGTTGCACCTTTTCCACATCGTACTCGATGCCAAGGCCGAGAGCGGGGCCGTAGTTTGACAACTGGAACAGCATCGCGCCGTTGTTGCAGCCGAGATCGAGGATGCGCTTCCCGCGCACGTGATTCTCTGCGATTCCAAAGCGACGCAGTCGCCGGCCCGCATCGCGCTGCGCCTCCTCCCTGCCGACGGAGAAGCGCGGTGTCTGGAACGCGCAATAAATGGCATTGCGGGTTCGCAGCCGATGGCGGGAGGATTTCTTGCGGAATGTCGCCGACTCTCGCCGAAGGTCGTCCTTCAGCTTGGCCTCAATTGCTGCCTCGTCTGGCGGAGATTCAACCTGCTTCATGACGATTAAGTATAGGCAGCGACGGTCTGCAATTCACCTGCCGCGCCCCTGGGGCGCTTCGGCTACACTCCCCGGCCGTGCGCAAGTTGAAGCTGACCATTGCGGAATGGAGGTGGGGGCCGTTACCGGAGCGTCGCGCGCGCGGTCTCGTCCAGCTGCACGATGTTCTCGCCGGGACCGGCTTTCACCGCAAGTACTGGATGGTCATGGGCCTGTTGCTCGGTTGCATGCGGGACGGCGGTCCCATTCCCTGGGACAGGGACGCCGATTTCGGCTTTCTCGAGCAGGACCTGCCGGCCTTCATGGATGCGCTCGGAGAACTAAGAAAGAAAGGTTTCAGCCCTTGCAGGCTGCAGGTCAACAATGACGGCAAGATCACCAAGTGGGCCGTGCGCTGCGAGGGGGTCAAGTTCGAGTTCTTCCTGTTCGAACAGCGTGGGGACCGGTTGCGCTGGTACTACCACCACAGCCGCGAACCGCGCCTCGAAATCATCAACGAGATTCCTGCCCACGGACTCGACGAGTTCGAACTGTACGGGCGCCGCTGGTTAAAGCCCGACAATGCCGACGCCTGCCTGAAAGCCCTGTACGGCGACTGGCGAACCCCTGACCCGAACTACGTCTACTGGCGTGACTGCGGGGCAACCGTGGATCGTCAACCCTGGAGCGGCGAGCGCCGCAGGGTCTGATCTTGTCAGTGCGAAACACGGTTGAGGACTTGTTCATTCGCGTGGCCGCGAGCGGTTTCCTGCCGGCCAGCTGGTTTCTTTCCCTGCCTGATCCCGCCACCATCACGGCACGCAGGGGCAAGCTTGCGATCGAAATCGTCAGCCATTGCTGGCAGTACGGCCACCTCCTCGCGTATCAACTGAGCTCGATCGTCAATTTTCCGCCGACGCGAGCAACGGTTCGCGTAACGGTGTTTCATGCCCTGGAAGACCTGCGAACCCGCGCGATGCTCGAATTCTTCGGTGGCATCGATGTGCCCAATGTGACCTGGAACTGGCAGGCGATCGAGCCGGGCCGCCTCTTCCGGCGCTCGATCGGGCGCAATCTGATCGCCCGCAGCACGAAAGCCGACTGGGTGTGGTTCACTGACTGCGACATCATCTTTCACCGTCTGTGCCTGGACACGCTGGTTGAACAACTGCAGGGGCGGACTGACCGCCTGGTCTATCCGCGCGAGGAACGCGTGACCGCCATGCTCGCCGAGGCCGATCCGCTGCTCGCGACCGAGCGCGACCGTCCGCGCATGGTCGATATCGACACGAGCGAGTTCTCGTTGCTGGCCGTTCCCCAGGCGACCGGCGCCTATCAGATCGTCCATGGCGACATCGCGCGCGCCTGCGGTTATTGCGAGCAGGTATCCGTGTTCCAGCGTCCGGTCACGCGCTGGGCGAAGACATTCGAGGACCGCACATTTCGCTGGCTGATGCGCACACTCGGGACGCCTCTGGAAGTGCCGGGCGTGCACCGGATCCGCCATGAGCACAAAGGGCGCTATGGCGACAACAAGGCCGAGGCCCTGATGCGGAGCAATATCCGGCGTGCAAAACGGGCCATGAAGGCTTGGTGGCAGCGGTAGGCGCTGTCGGCGCGCGGCTTCCGCAGTAAGGCGGGTTATGGGTTCTGCTGGCGGCGGCGTTCGAGCCAGCCCGGATAAGCGGCTTCGAGTCGAGAGAGTTCCTCGTCGGCTTCCTGGATGCGCCCCGCCGCACGCAGCGCCTCGATTTCCGCGTACCAGTCCTCCGGCGTGCGCGGCTTTGCGTTGGATTCACTCGAGCGCAGATTGCCAAGCGCACGCGAAGGTTCCGCCTGCACCGACGCCGGTGGTGGCGATGGCGACGACACAGCAGTATCCGCATCGGCGACGAATCCGGAATCGAACGATGGCTCACGCGCAAGTTCACGTTCCTGCTTTGCCGGCGCGGCCGCTGTCTTGTCGGGCTCAGCTGCGGCCGGCAATGGCCGCCCCTCAAAGGCCGGCAGGTCAATCGATGGCGGCGCAACACCTGCGGGAGGCGCCAGCGATTCGTCCCGCCGCTGCGCGGGGACTTCCATCGCTGCGGCGGGTGCCACCTCGTGGGCGGCGTCGGGCGCTGGCGACACGAGCACGTCGGACTCGGTCACGTGTGCCGGCGCCCCGCCGTCCGCGAATTGCCATTGCACGATCAGGACCGCGAGCAGGACGCTCGCTGCCAGCGAGGCAGGCAGCCACCAGCGCGCGACAGGTGGCGTCAGCGCGCGGCGCGCCTCGGACAGGATCCGCCGGTCAAGGCTCCCGGGGGGCATGCCGGAATCCGTGCCCAGCAGCCTGCGCCAGGGTTCGCGATCAAATGGTTCGTTTTCTCTCGGATCCATTACCTCATTCCACGGGCGCGTCGTCGCCGAGCGCCTCTTTCAGCCGCGCAACCGCGTAGCGCAACCGGCTCTTCGCCGTCTCCGCGCCCGCGCCGGTCTGTTCTGCGATCTCGGCCACCGACAGTCCGCCCTCGACATATAAAAGGAATGCGATGCGCTGTTCATCCGGCAGCCGGGCGAGCGCAAGGCCGAGCCTTCCGCGCGCTTCGTCCGTCACGGCTATCGCGAACGGACCGCTGGCGGGCACGTCCGCGGCCGCCGCGATCGCGTCGTCATCAGTCGTTTCATGCATCGCACGCCGGCCGCTCTTTCGCCAATGGTCCATGCAGCAGTTGTGCGCGATGCGGTAGAGCCATGTCGTGAACCGCGCCGTGGGCCGGTAGCGTTCGCGGCTGCCGATTACGCGCGACCAGCATTCCTGGAACACGTCATCCGTCGCTGCCGCATCGCGCACCAGGCGCCGGATGAATCGCCACAGGCCCGCGCGGTTGCGTTCGTACAGTTCCTCGAATGCGCGCGCATCGCCCGCAGCGTAGCGCAGCATCAATTGCGCGTCGGCATCCCGCTCCTCCATCGCCGGCACTCTAGCCGGATCGCGCCACCATCGCTTCCTTGAACGCTCGGCCGACCGCAAAAGTGTGAAGTGAAAGGACAAGCTCATGATTTCATGTGTGTTTCTTTCCGGTTCCTGCCAGGATCCGCTGCGCTTGCGATCACCCGCCGATTGGCTTCAAATCGGGACTGTGCCCGTTGCCGGAAAGCTCTGGCATGGATCGACGCAAATTCCTGTTGGATTCATCGTGCTCGATCGTCGGCGGGTTGTTGATTCCGCGCTTCTCATGGCCGGCTGCCGCCGACTCGCTGCCGGCGGGCGCCATTGCCTCCGAAATCATGGATGCGCTGCCCGGCAAGCGGCCGCTCATCAAGCGCAGTTTCCGGCCCCCGAACTACGAGACACCGGGATCGGTTTTTCGCGCTGACTACACGCCAAACGATGCCTTCTACGTGCGCTGGCACAGCGGCGTGCCGGAAGTGACTCTTGCCGCCTGGCGGCTGCGTGTCGGAGGCC
>JAOUGR010000324.1 GCA_029857655.1 Gammaproteobacteria bacterium
CAATCGCGACCGAACTGGCCATCGTGGACATCGTCGGCGCGGTGGCAGGAGCCGCACTCGCGCGACAGGCTCAGGTCATGGTCAGGCTTGCGGTGGCAGTCGCGGCAACCCAGGCGCTCGTGTGCACCAGTGAGCGCGAAATGGGTCGTGCTGTGGTCAAACTGCCAGAAATCCCAGCCGTTCGGGTTGTGGCAGGCAGCACAGTCTTCCTCCAGCCTGCCCTTGTGCACGTCCTTGGCCTTGTGGCACGCAAAGCACCGATCCGGCGCGTCGCGATAGGCGCGGCTCGCATGACATTCCTCGCAAGGAACGCCGACGTGCAGCCCGACCAGCGGGAACTTCGAAAGGTCGTGGTCGAACTTCACGTCATCACGCCAGCCAGTCTCCTTGTGGCAGGTCTGGCATTCGCGGCCCATCGAGGTCTTGTGCACATCGTTCAATTCGTGGCAGCCGAAGCAGTCCTTTGCCATCTGCTGCTGCTTCAGCACGCCGGTATGACAGGCGTGACAATCGAGCTTCGCATGGGCCCCCCGACGCGCAAATTTCGTGCGTTTTTCATGGTCAAATGCCTCAATCGCCCATTCGACCTGTTCATGGCAGTCGGCGCAGTCCGTGCCGAACCGGCCCGAGTGCACGTCAGTCGCTGCGTGACAGCCGCTGCACTTCCTGGGTAGCTCGGCCTTGAGGTCGCCACCGCGATGGCAGCTGTTGCAGGTGAGCTTTGCGTGCTTGCCCAGCAGCGCGTAATCGCTGGCCTTCTTGTGATCGAATCGGTTCTGCTTCCAGTCGGCCGTGCCATGGCAGTCCGCACAGACGGGTCCGCGGGAACCGCGATGGACGTCGTCGGATGCATGGCAGTCCACGCAGCGCCCCGGTGCACCCTTGAAGGTCGGGTCGCGATGGCAGGCGAAGCAGGCCGCTTTGGCATGCGCATCGTGGAGCGGGAATTTCGTCTTGGCATGATCGAATTTGGTCGTCTTGAATCGCGCCGTCTCATGACACTTCGCGCAATCCGTTCCGAGCTTGCCATCGTGCGAGTCGTCCTCGCGGTGACAGTCGATGCAGTCGCCCCGCGCCTCCCGGTATTTCTTCCCGGCCTTGTGGCAAGTCGCGCAAGGGACTGAGCCGTGTGCGCCGGCGAGCGGGAAATCCGTGCGCGCATGGTCAAATGCTTCCGCCGACAAACCCACGGTGTCTGCATCCCGTCCCTTGTGCTCGGTGTGGCAGGTATTGCATTGCGCAATTACCGCTGCGCGTCCGTGGAATCCGGCCTTTTTGGCAACGTCGCCGGCCACTTTCTTATGGCAATCGATGCAAAGCTGCCGTTGACGGGCCTTGTCGGTGCGGTCATGGCACTCGCTGCAATCTGCTTCGATATCCGAATGGGCGCGGGAAAGCTGACCGGGCATCAGCAGCTTTTCAAGCTCGGTTGCCCGTGACGGATTCGTAAACGCTGCAAGCCCCATCGTCATGACCACTCCAATCCAATTCGAAGCGCGCACGTCAGTACACGTGCACCGCGATCACGTGCACGACACTCACGATGATGAGCATGAAAAACAATGGCATGTGCAGGACGTGCCAGGCCGCGAACAGCCGCTCGGAGGCCTCGAATTCGGCGACACGACGAACGGCCATCAGTCGCGCGGCAATATATCCGTCCGCCGCCATCGTGAACCGCGGGTACTCCTTGCGCAGCACACGGCAGCGCGTCGCAGCCATTGCAACCGCATTCCGGACGAGCCGTGTGAGGCGTCGCTTTTCGCTCCGCTGCCGCAACGCCGCCAGCAAAGGCCGGATAACGAGCATTGCCGGCGCAGCAATGTGCTTCTCGGCAAGTTCCACCTCGCGCATCAGGCCCGGCAGCATCTTCAGCGACCCGGAATGCTGACGCAGCTTTTCTGCTTCGTCGGCCAGTTCGCGCAATGTCACGAGCCGCCCGTAGAGGCTTTGATGTATGCGCGCGTAGAAGTAACGGCCGACCAGGCCGCTGCCGGAGACCATCAACATGCAGACAAGCGCAACATTGCTGTTGGTCGCGCCGAGACTGAAATTCGAGTGGTACAGGATCGCGAGCGGGCCCACGATGCCGAGCACCATGTGGAGCCTGAACCAGAGCTTCACGCTGCCGATGACCGCAAGGGAAGGCACGCGCTTGCGCAGCTGGTAAATCACCGAGGCGAGCATCATCAAGCCACCAATAATTCCCAGCGCATAGCCGAACCCGTGCCGCGGCGACAGGTAGACCTCGGTCGGTACCACGTACCCTGCGATGATGACTGCGAGCGTCAGCCACAGGCCGATGTGGGCTGGCCGCCGACCAGACCGCGGGGATCTGGCGGCAATTTGGTCGGCCGCAATTTCGATTACCGCCGCCATCAGGATCCTTGACCATCAGAACTTTGGGCCATGCCCGCCAGCGCATCCGCTTCCGCAATGTTCGCGGCGATCACTCTCGCATCGGCGGAACCCTCCGCAACAAGACCCAGCAATTCACGCCAGGTGGCCGCTGCTGTCGCATAGCGCTGCTCCTGCAATTCGAGGCTGGCGCGCAGCCACAAGGCCTTGCGGTGCCGGGGATCGATTGCCAGGGCATGCGCGATCGCGTCACTACTGCGGGTCAGGTCATTGCCCGCAGCCGATGCGGCGGAATCCGCAAGATCAGCCCAGGCGTCCGCATCCAGCGGATTCGCCTTTACCGCCTGCTCGTAAACTGCCTGTGCCTCCGCGAACCGGCGTTGCACGCGCAGACGCTGACCTTCGAGCCCCAGCTGCCGGGCAGCGCTTGCATTGTCGCCAGACACGATCGCCCCGCCATGCCCACTGCCCTCGATCGATGCGCGATTCAAGGCGGTCGCCGCCTGTACAATCCACGTGCTGGGCGCGAGAGGCGGGTTGTCAGGACGCAGGAACGCAATCGCAGCAGCCACAAGGCCGCCCGCCAGAGCGACGCCGAACAACGCCTTGGTGTACTTCACTTAATCCACGGTTCGAGACAATTAGGGCTAGTATCTTGGCAGTCAGGCATGCACATGCGAATTG
>JAOUGR010000325.1 GCA_029857655.1 Gammaproteobacteria bacterium
TGACGATGGCGCCGAGCGTGATCGCCTTCGAGAAGCTGTTCACCAGCGTCTCGTCGTCCGCCATGATGGCGCCCTTGTACGCCATGAAGTGCTTGAAGCTGTTGACGCCGTGGTCGCGCACCAGCGTTTCCATGTCGGCGGCGACGGTCTCGTCCCACCACGTGATCGCGACGTGGAACGAGTAATCCGCGACGGCCTTTTCCGCCCAGCCGCGCCACTCGCGATACGCCTCGAGCAGGTTCTGCTTCGGGTTCGGAATGACGAAGTCGATGATCATCGTCGTGCCGCCGGCGAGGCCTGCGGCCGTGCCGGTGTAGAAGTCGTCGCTGGCGACCGTGCCCATGAAGGGCAGCTGCATGTGCGTGTGCGGGTCGATCCCGCCGGGCATCACGTACTGGCCACCGGCATCGACGACGTCACAACGGGCGGACGGGAGGTCCACGCCCACCTGCACGATGCGGCCCTCGTCGCACAGCACGTCGGCACGCACGGTCTGCTCTGCCGTAACCACCGTTCCGCCGCGGATCAGGAGTGCCAAGCTGCCTACCTCTTCCTGCTCGCCAGATAATAGATCAAACCGCCGAGCAGGGAGCCCGTGAACCAGCCGTAGTCGTAGAACCAGCCCAGCCAGCCGGTGGCGATGGCGACCAGCGTCAACCCGACCGGGACCAGGAAAGCGACGAATCCCGCCCGGTTCCAGGCCGGGTACGGGCCGTCGTCCCGGTACAGGCCGGCAAGGTCATAACGCTGCCGCCGGATCACGAAATAATCGGTGATCATGATCCCGGCGATCGGGCCCAGCAGGCTCGAGTAGCCGATCAGCCAGTTCGAGTAGAGGCTCTCCACGCTGACGTCCGACTGCAGCCAGCCGAGCTTCTTCATCAGTTCCCAGCTCATCAGCAGGATGCCGATGGCGCCGGTCAGCAGCACGCCGCGGGTCTGGTTGATCACGCGCGGGGCCACGTTCTGGAAGTCGTTGGTGGGCGAGACGATGTTGGCGGCGGTATTGGTCGAGATCGTCGCCAGGATGATCACCAGCATCGAGACGACCGTCCAGAACGGGTTGTCAATGCGGCCGATCAGGTTGATCGGGTCCGAAACGGTCTCACCGACGAGCCCCGCGGAGGCCGCCGTCATCAGCACGCCGAGGCCGGCGAACAGGAACATCGTGAGCGGCAGGCCGATCACCTGGCCGACGATCTGGCTCCTCTGCGAGTCCGCGAAGCGGCTGAAATCCGGGATATTGAGCGACAGGGTGGCCCAGAAGCCGACCATCGCCGTGAGGCCGCCGAAGAAGTATCCGGCGAGCGGCGCTCCCTCCGGCCGGCCCGGCGGTTGCGCGAGCAACCCGGTCACGGAGGCCTGCGGCCAGGCCCAGACGATCAGGCCGATGCCGACCGCGAGCAGCATCGGCGCCGCGAACATCTCCATGTGCTTGATGGATTCGGAACCGCGGATCACGACCCAGACGTTGGCGAGCCAGAAGATGAAGAAGCCGAGCACTTCGCCCGTGCCGCCGAGCGCAGCCCAGGAATCGGACAGGGCCGAGAACATGAGATGGACTGCGATGCCGCCGAACATCGTCTGGATGCCGAACCAGCCGCAGGCGACCAGCGCCCGGATCAGCGCGGGCACGTTGGAGCCGATGATGCCGAAGGAAGAGCGCAGCATCACTGGAAACGGGATGCCGTACTTGGTGCCGGGAAACGCGTTGAGGGTCAGCGGGATCAGGATCACGACGTTCGCAATCAGGATCGTCCACAGCGCCTCGGTGACCGACAGCCCGAAATAGGCGGTCAGCACCCCACCGAGCGTGTAGGTCGGCACGCAGATCGCCATGCCGACCCAGAGGGCGGCGATGTGCCAGTGGTTCCAGGTGCGCTGGCGGATCCGCGTCGGTGCGATGTCCGCGTTGTAGCGCGGGCTCGTCGTCACGTCGGTGCCGGCATCCAGCTCGTAGAAACCACCGACGGCCACCGCCTGACTGACGGTTTTCAGCTCGGCCATCGCCTCAGACCAGGGATCCGTAGGTCTCCGGGCGGCGGTCGCGGAAGAACTGCCAGGTGTTGCGCACCTCGCGGATCATGTCGAGGTCGATGGTGTGGACCAGCAGCTCGTCACGGTCGTAACTCGCCTGTGCCTCGATCTTGCCGCGCGGGTTGACGATGTAGCTCGAGCCGTAGAACTCGCCCATCTTCGCGGCCCAGGGCTCCTCCCGGCCGACGCGGTTGATCGCGCCGATGAACACGCCATTGGCGGCCGCCGACGCCGGCTGCTCGAGTTCCCAGAGATACTTGCTGAGACCGGCAACGGTCGCCGAGGGATTCACGATGTACTCCGCTCCGTTCAATGCGAGCGCGCGCCAGCCCTCGGGGAAATGCCGGTCATAACAGATGTAGACGCCGAGCTTCACGTAGGCGGTCTCGAACACCGGATAGCCGAGGTCGCCCGGCTTGAAGAAGAACTTCTCGTAGAAGCCCGGGTCGACCTGCGGGATGTGGTTCTTGCGGTACTTGCCGAGGAACGCGCCGTCCGCATCGATGACGCCCGCGGTGTTGTAGTACACGCCGGTCATCGCCTCCTCGTACAGCGGCACGACGATCACCATGCGGTGCTTCTTTGCATACTCCTGCATCAGGCGCGTCGTGTGGCCGTCCGGGATGCGCTCCGCGGCGGCGTACCACTTGCGGTCCTGGCCCGGGCAGAAATAGGGCTGCGTGAAGACTTCCTGGAAGCACAGGACCTGCACGCCTTTGGCGGCGGCCTGCTCGATGTACGGAATGTGCGCCTCGATCATCCGGTCGCGGATGCGGTCGGGCGTCATCGAGGTGTCGCCCTTGAGGGCCATCTGGATCAGGCCGCAGGTCAGCTTGCTCATGCCCGGCTCCCGGCTTCGCTTGCGCTCCGCCCGGAGTCTAAATCAACCGCCTGCGAAGCGTCAGCCCGCGGCCCGGACGATCGTCTGGTGCTGTGCGCTGACCCAGTAGTCGGCGCGGAGCCTGCAGGGCTGGCGCGTCATCCCGGCAGCCGTGC
>JAOUGR010000328.1 GCA_029857655.1 Gammaproteobacteria bacterium
CGACGCTCGGCGTTGCATCTCCTACCTCACCATCGAGCACCACGGCTCCGTACCGGTGGAGCTGCGCGCGGCGATCGGCAACCGGATTTTTGGTTGCGATGACTGCCAGCTGGTCTGTCCATGGAACAAGTTTGCGGGCCTCGCGGCCGAGCCCGGGTTCCGCACGCGCCACGGGCTCGATGCGCCCGACCTCGTCGAATTATTCCAGTGGACCGAACAGGAGTACCTGGAACGCAGCACCGGCAGTGCGCTGCGCCGGATCGGCTATGGGCGATGGCTCAGGAATGTCGCCATCGCGCTCGGCAATGCGCCGACTTCAGCCGAAGTCGTCGCCGCACTCGCGGCACGCCGCGAGCATCCGGATGCGCTGGTGCGCGAACACGTCGAATGGGCGCTCGAGCGCCACGCCAGTCGCCACTAGGCCCTCACGGGATTCACGTAGTGGCGCCCGCTGCGGGTCTGGCGGATCGTCTCGAACAGGTCGTCGAAGTCGCGGGAATTGTTGGCGGGATCGATCTCGGCCGTGTTGACGATCAGCAATGGTGAGGCCGTGTACTGGTGGAAGAAGCGCATATACGCATCGCCAAGGCGCTCCAGATAGGCGGCGTCGATGTATTTCTCGTAGGTGATGCCCCGCCTGTCGATGCGTTGCAGCAGCGCGTCGACAGGCGCCTGCAGGAACACGACCAGGTCCGGTACCGGCGCGTCGATCGCCAGGCGGTCGTAGACCTGCTCGTAGAGCTTGTACTCCTCGTCATCCAGCACCACGCGCGCAAACAACTGGTCCTTGGCCAGCATGTAATCGGCGATGCGCAGCGGAGCGAACATGTCGTGTTGGCGCAGTGCCGCAAGCTGGCGTGCGCGCTGGAACAGGAAATAAAGTTGGGCCGGGAACGCCGCGGCCTTCGGGCTCTTGTAAAAGCGCTCGAGGAACGGGTTGTCCATCGGTTCCTCGAAAACCGTCTCCGCCCCAACCGCGGCCGCGAGCTTGCGGGCAAGACTCGTCTTGCCGACCCCGATAAGGCCCTCCACCACGACCAGTCGGTGGGGCCAGTCTTCTCTTGTTGCTTCAGGCACCGGTTTTCCGTGCGGCCAGCGGCTCGATACCGTCGCCCGGGACCTTCTCGAGCAGCCTGCACACGCGGCCGCGATCGGGAACCCAGAGCATCGGCGCGATTTCCGCCAGAGGATACAGCACGAAATTGCGCTGGTGCAGGCCCGCATGCGGCAACTGCAGGCCGGGTTCATCGCTTCGGGCGTCACCGACCAGCAGCAGGTCAATATCGATCAGGCGTGGACCCCAGCGCACGGCAGGCTGCACCTTGCCCAGGCGCCGTTCCAGCCCGCGCAAACTCTCGAGGAACGCGTGTGGTTCCTGCCGGGTCAGGAGCCCCGCGACTGCGTTCACGAATTCCGGCTGGTCCTGCGGGCCCATTGGTGCGGAACGCCACAAGCGGGACCGCAGCACCAGCCGGGTGCCGGTGAGGCCCGCCAGACCTGCGAAAGCATTCTCGACCTGCCGGCGCGGATCATCGAGATTACTGCCGAGCGCGACATAGGCCGGCTGCCAGACCTGCTTCGGCATCAGCTTTCGGTCTTGGGAGCCCTGCGCCCTCGCCCGCCACGGCGGCGCCTGCGCCCGCCGGTTCCGGCAGGCTGGCCGGAATGGCTCTTGTCGGCCCCGACCCGCGTCTCTTGCTCTTCCTGGGGCAGCTCCTGCAATTCAGTCCACCAGCGCGCGATCTGCGGGTCCTCACCGCCTGCCTCGGCGCGCAACACCAGGAAATCGTAGGCGGCACGAAAGCGCGGATGACTGATGAATGCGAGCGCGCGACGGCCCTCGCGGCGGTGGAAGCGCGGCTGCAGTGCCAGTATCTCGCGCATCGGGATGGAAAACCGTTTCGGGATGCCGATGCGGCGATTTTGTTCGGCAACGACTTCTTCTGCCGCCTCGGCGATCGCCTGCCCTGCCTGCGAACCTGCCTCGAAACGCCGCTGCGCGGCGGCCGAAATCGGGCCGAACAGCAGCACGGCGAATAGGAACATCGGCGTTACCGGGCGGTCTTCCTGCACGCGCTGGTCGGTGTTTGCCAGTCCCGCCCGAATCAGCCGCGCCGCCATGCCATCCGGATCCTCGGCAAGCCAGGCGGCCGTCGCCGGGAAAAGCTGCTCGAGCAGCCCATGCTCCATCAGCAACTCGAATGCACGCTGCCCGAATCCAGCCAGGAAAAGCTTCTGGAATTCGTCCAGCAGGCGGGCCGGCGGAATCTGCTCGAGCAGCATCGCGAGCCGCTTGATCGGTTCGCGCGTCCCCTCGTGGATCGTGAATCCCAGCTTTGCCTGGAAGCGGATTGCGCGCAGCATGCGCACCGGATCTTCACGATAACGCGTTTCCGGGTCTCCGATCAGGCGCAGGGTTCGCGACTTGACGTCGGCGACGCCGCCGACGTAATCCCAGATCGAGTAGTCCTCGATGTTGTAGTACAGCGCGTTGCAGGTGAAATCGCGCCGCCACACGTCCTGGTCAACCGTGCCGTAGCGGTTGTCGCGCAGCAGGCGCCCGGTATCGTCGTGGACACGATCATCATCGGGCGGCTCCGGCGCAGGCTCATCATCCGTGTCGTCCGGCTCGTCCGCATCAGGCACGATCGGATCGCCGGCCGCGCGGAATGTCGCGACCTCGACAATCTGATGGCCAAAACGCACATGAGCGAGCCTGAAGCGCCGCCCGATCAGGCGGCAATTACGGAACAGGCGCCTGACTTCTTCAGGCGACGCATTCGTCGCTACGTCGAAATCCTTGGGCTCCATGCCGATGACGATGTCGCGCACGCAGCCGCCGACCAGAAAGGCCTGGTAGCCCGCATCCTTCAACTGGTACAGCACCTTGAGCGCGCTGGTCGAGATCATCGAACGCGAGAGCGGATGATCTGCACGTGCAACAATTACCGGAGCAGGAGCCCCGTCGTTTGATTGATTCAAGAAAATCCGGTCTGCTTGAGGTCAGGTGATGGGTCTATATAATACCA
>JAOUGR010000327.1 GCA_029857655.1 Gammaproteobacteria bacterium
CTCGACAGGCCCATGCCGAGCGCCTGCAGGTATTCGTTGATCTCGGGGTCTTCGATGATCTGCCCGGCGTCCCGCAGGCTTCGTACGATCATCAACCCGATCTTGTATTCGTCCACCAGGGACAGGGTCGTGCTGGCCGGCGTGCCGATGTCCGGCAGGTCGCCGCCCGGCAGCTGCGCCTGCACGGCGGCGCCGTGGAGCGTCAGCAGCAGTGGAATAAATATCCGCGTCGCGCGCATCAGATCGTCCCTGGCAATGCGAATTCGACTTCCCGCACGGGGTTTGGTTCGCGTCCGCCGCGATCACAGCACTTCGGAAGCGAAATCGGCCAGCCGCGATCGTTCGCCGCGGGCAAGGGTCACGTGTCCCGCGTGCGCCCAGCCCCGGAAACGGTTGACCACGTAGGTCAGGCCCGAGGTCGTCTCGGTCAGGTAGGGCGTGTCGATCTGGCCGATATTGCCGAGGCAGACGAGCTTGGTGCCGGGGCCCGCGCGTGTCACGAGCGCCTTCATCTGCTTTGAAGTCAGATTCTGCGCCTCATCGAGGATCAGGTATCGGTTCAGGAATGTCCGCCCGCGCATGAAGTTGAGCGAGCGGATCTTGATGCGGTGGCGCAGCAGGTCCTGCGTCGCGGCGCGCCCCCAGCTGCCGCCATCCTGGCTCTGAGTGAGCACTTCCAGATTGTCCATCAAGGCACCCATCCAGGGTTCCATCTTCTCCTCTTCGGTGCCGGGCAGGAATCCGATGTCCTCACCCAGCGGAATCGTCACGCGGGTCATGATGATCTCGCTGAACTTGTTGGTCTCGAGCGTCTGCATCAGCCCGGCCGCCAGCGTCAGCAGCGTCTTGCCAGTACCCGCCGGGCCCAGGATGGTGACGAAGTCGATCTCCGGGTCGAGCAGCAGGTTCAGTGCAAGATTCTGCTCCCGATTGCGCGCATTGATGCCCCAGATGGCATGGCGCTCGCCGCGGTAATCCTGCGTCAGCTCAAGCTTGGCGACATCATCATTGATCGTGCGCACGATCGCCTCGAACGAATCGCCGCCGCTGTCAAACAGGAACTGGTTAGGCTGCCACTCCCGCACCAGTGGGCCCCGGACCCGGTAGAATGTGCGCGCCTGCTCCTGCCATGACTCCACATTGTTGCCGTGCGTCTCCCAGAAATCCGCGGGCAACGCGGTAGCGCCCGTGAACAGCAGGTCGGCATCCTCGATCGTGCGATCGTTGTAGTAGTCCTCCGCCTGAACGCCGAGTATCGCCGCCTTGATTCGCAGGTTGATGTCCTTCGACACGAGCGTCACTCGCGTCTTGGGCATCTCCAGTTGCAGCGCGAGCGTGTATCCGAGCAGCGCATTGTCGATGCCATGACCCGGCAGGGTATCCGGCAGTCCGGCCGACAGCCGACGGGTCTGGAAGAACAACCTGCCGCTGGGCGGCTTCTTGCCGTGATTGCCGCTACGCCCCACCGGTAACTCGAGACCGCGGTCGATATGCTCCTTGGTCGCACTTGCCATCAGCTCGTCGAGGAAACGGCTGACCTGCCGGACATTGCGTGCGGATTCGGACAGTCCCTTCTTTCCGGCGTCGAGTTCCTCGAGCACGTCCATCGGAATGTAGATGTCGTGCTCCTCGAAGCGGAAGATCGCCGCCGGGTCGTGCATCAACACGTTGGTGTCCAGCACGAATGCGCGCCGGGCGTCTTTTACCTGGCGGCCTTTCAACATGTCGATGTCACAGCGCGCGGGCCTCGGCCAGGACCTGCGCGGCGTGCCCCGCCACTCTCACCTTGCGCCATTCCTGCCGCAGGATGCCTTCCGCGTCGATCAGAAATGTACTGCGTTCCACTCCCATCATCTTGCGGCCGTACATGTTCTTCCGGCGCCAGACCGCGAATCGCGACGCGATCGCATGATCCTCGTCGGATCCGAGCGCGAACGGGAATCGCATCTTGTCCCTGAACCTGTGGTGGGACTCCAGCGTATCCGTGGAGATGCCGAGGATCGTCGTGCGCGCACCCAGGAATGCAGGCGCGAGGTCGCGGAAATCGCTGCCTTCGAGCGTGCAACCGGGTGTATTGTCCCGCGGATAGAAATAAATGACGACATTCCGGCCGCGTTGTCCGCTGAGCCGGAATTCCCCGTCGGTAGTTTGTATCGAGAAATCCGCCAATTTCCGGCCGACGCTGATCGTAGTCATCGCGATTGCTGGGCCCCGTTACCGTCCGCCGCGGTCAATTCTTGACTGGCTCGAGTATTGCGTCGAGATTCATCTGGTCGCAGAAATCCATGAACTCCTCGCGCAATGCGCCGACATGGATGCGTGCCGGCACGTTGATGATCATGTACACGGAAAACATCTGTGCGCCGGTGTGCGCCGCGGCGTAACCGCGCGTCGATAACTCGCCGATGTCGATTCCCCGCGCCGCGAAGAATCCGGAAACCGCCGACACGATCCCGGCCTGGTCGAGGCAGACCACGTCGACCGAATAGGGGACCATGTCTTCGCGCGCGGCGCGTTCGGCGGTGCGGCGGACCTGGATGGAAACGCCGGATGTTTCCGCAAGCTTGCTGAGCTCGGTTTCGATCCTTGCGATCGAATGCCAGTTGCCGGAGATGAGCAGCAACATCGCGAAATCCGAGCCAAGCGCCGTCATCCGGCTCTCGCTGATGCTGCCGCCGCAGTCGGCGACGGTCTTCGAAAGGTCGTGGACCAGACCGATGCGGTCGTTGCCGATGGCCGATATTGCGATGAATTGTTTCATGCGGAAAAGAACGGGAATGACGGCGGCAGTCTACCGGTATCGGCAAGGCGATGATATGCCGGCTCCGTAACGGCTTGCGCCGGCGTGCCGTGCGCCAGTACGATCCCGCCTCCGCTTGCCACACGACCGGAGATCCGATGTTTCGCGGCAGCCTGGTCGCGCTGGTGACGCCGATGACCGAATCAGGCGAGATCGATCATGTCGCGTTCGGGCGGCTGCTCGACTGGCATGCCCGGGAAGGCACCGACGGCATCGTCATCTGCGGCAC
>JAOUGR010000326.1 GCA_029857655.1 Gammaproteobacteria bacterium
GATCCTGCACAAAGCTGGACACTGCAGTCGCTGGCGCAACGCGCCGGCATGTCGCGCACGGTTTTCACGCAGCGCTTCCACGCATTGATGGGAACGACGCCGCTGCGCTGGCTTACGCGCCTGCGCATGCACAAGGCGCAGGCGCTGCTGGCGCCGGGCGGGCGCCCGGTCGGAAGCGTGGCGGCCGAGGTCGGATACGAGAGCGAGGCGGCATTCCGCCGCGCCTATGGCAAGTGGCGCGCGGCACGCCCGGTCACTCGCTAGGCAAGGTCTTCCAGACGCCTTCACGCCGTGGATCGGCAGCGCCTTCGCTGTGTCCGTCGGCGTGCAGCACGACGCCATGCAACCCCGACTCTTCGCCGCGCCCGGGCTTGATCGTGATGCCGCGTGTTGCGAGGCCGGCGACGACCTTCGGCGAGAGCTTGGATGCCTCCCCGAAAAACTCATCGCCACGCGCAATCATGTTCGGCAGGTCGATCGCCTGCTGCAGCGTCAGTTTCCAGCCCAGCAGCCCGACCAGCGTCTTGGCGTTGTAGCCAAGGATTGCCGTGCCGCCCGGCGAGCCCAACGCTGCGACCAGGTTCCCTTCCCGATCGAGCACGATGACCGGCGCCATCGAGGAACGTGGGCGCTTGCCACCCGCCACCGCATTCGCTACCGGCAGGCCGTCGATCACCGGGCGGTAGGAGAAATCGGTGAGCTGGTTGTTCAGCATGAAGCCACCCACCGCGCGCCCCGAACCGAACAGCGATTCGACCGTAGTCGTCATCGACGCCACATTGCCTGCGGCATCCACCACAATAAAATGTGAAGTACCTGTAGCTTCGATTGTCGCATCGGTGCCGCGCTGGATCGGCGCGGGGGAACCTGGGGCAGGAGCAGGCCCGGCAGTGGCGCCGATCAACGAGGCTCTGAGGGCGATGTAGTCGGGGTCCAGCAGACCCGCGACCGGAACATCGATGAAGGCCGGATCGGCGACGTAGCGGTCACGGTCCGCGTACATCAGGCGGCTTGCCTCGGCGAAAAGGAACCAGGCTTGCGGATCGCCGGGCCCGCGCAGCGCAATGTCCGTTCGATCGAGTATCGCGAGCAGTTGCAGCAGCGAAACGCCGGAGGACGGCGGCGGCGGCACGCAGACGACGTAGACGAGAAATGGCCCGCACAGCGGATCGCCGATGCCCGGCTGGTAGGCGGTAAAATCCCGCGCCGACAATGTTCCAGGCCGCGGCTCGCCGTGCGTGCGCGCGATGATCGCGTCGCTGATCGGCGGTTCCAGCAATGCGCGCGGACCGCGCGTCGCGACCTGTCGCAGCGTGGCGGCGTAGACAGCATTCGTCAGGCGCTCGCCGGCCTGCACCGGCCCGCCGTCATTGCCGGAGAAGAGCGCGCGAACATCGGGCTCCGCGGCCTGTGGAAAGTTGCTGTTCGCGAAGCGCGCCAGACGCTGCGGCACCGGAAATCCGGACTCGGCGGCAAGGATCGCGGGCTCGAACAGCCTTTGCCAGGACAGGGCGCCGTGGCGCGCATGCACGGCACCCAGCATCGCGATTGCCCCGGGCACGCCGGTCGATCGCCCCGACAACACCGCATCGCGATAGGAAAGCGGCGCGCCGTTTTCATCGAGGAACATGCCCGGCGAAGCGGCAGCGGGCGCGGTCTCGCGGCCGTCGAATGCCGTGATCCGCTTCGTTGCCGCATCGAAATACAGCAGGAATCCGCCACCGCCCAGGCCGGAGCTCTGCGGCTCGACCAGCCCCAGCATGGACTGCACGGCGACCGCGGCATCGGCGGCATTGCCGCCTGCTGCAAGTATTTCGAGCCCGGCATCGACGGCCATCGGATTCGCGGCGGCAACACCGGCTTCATGAAGGACGGGTGCTTCGAGCTGCGCGGGCAGCTGAGCACAGGCTGCAAGCCAGATCGCTGCCAGCGGCAGCAGGCGGCGAATGGCGGGGATCGCTTTCAAACGACCGGCGGCAGCGACGGACTGGAGCATCCTGTGGGTAATCTTCATCGTGGTTCGCTGCCAATCAAGGACTTGCGTGTTGGCAACGGCTGAGGATAGCAGGATCCGTGTGCCCACCCGAGGCTCCGCAGGGACTGTTTCAATTCTTGTCAGGAAGTGTAATCTTTGGTCGTGGACAAGCCGTAGGAGGAACCTGCCAATGCACGACGAGCTGACCACGCTGCCCGGTGTCGGGCCCGCCATCGCGGCGGATCTCAGGCACCTCGGCATTCACTCGATCCGGGACCTCGCTGAATCAAACCCGGAACAGCTCTACGCCAGACTTCGCAATATCACCGGCCACGAACAGGAACCCTGCCTGCTCTATACGTTCCGCTGTGCTACCTATGCCGCGCGCACGCCGGAGCCGCAGGAAGATCTGTTGAAGTGGTGGAACTGGAAAGACCGCACGCTCGACGACTGACACGCCGAATCTGAAAGGGGACGCTTTCCTTTTTGCGGGGGGAAAGGGAAGCGCCCCCTTTGTTCGTCTGGTTCCGGCGGTCCTGACACCTCGAAAACCAGGCCTGAAGCACACAAAATCTCTTATAAACAAAAGGATTTGCCGCCGGCACGCGTCCAACTAGACATGGCTGACATGGTTCATGTCGACCGGGCGGTGGCGCGCAGGATCCTGGCAGGTGACGAGGCCGCTTTCCGGGAGCTGTTCGACCGCTTTTTCCCGCGCTTGTACCGCTTCGCGCTGGCGCGGCTGGACCGCGACCAGGAGGCTGCGCGCGACGTCGTGCAGGAGACTTTCTGCAAGGCTCTCGAGCGTCTCGAGCAGTATCGCGGCGAGGCGGCGCTCTACACCTGGTTCTGCCAGATCTGCCGCAACACGATCTCAGATCACTATCGCCGGCGGCAAAGGGGCGCGGAGCGCGTCGTGCTGCTGGAAGACCAGCCGAATGCGCGGGCGATACTCGAGGCCCTCGCGGCACCTGCCGATGACGAACCCGACACCGGCGTCTGGCGGCAGCAGGTACACCGGGTCGTCGAGGCGACGCTCGATGCCTTGCCGGGG
>JAOUGR010000329.1 GCA_029857655.1 Gammaproteobacteria bacterium
TCGATGACTCGGTCGCGCGAGTCTTCGGTCACGCCGGCGCAATCACTGGCGGGCGCGTGCTGATCTGCGACGGCGTCCAGGTCTTGCGCGAAGACAGCCGGCATCGCTATTCGCCGTCGAGCGAATGCTGGCTCGGGCGCATCGATCCCGCGGCACCGACCCAAAATAACCTGGGCCCGCGTCACTTCCCAGCCGGGCCTCCCGCGTTATCGGATGGCGGCCCTGGCCCACGGCAATCGATTCCTGTACGTCGGCGGCAGCGCCAATCCGTGCAACTATGACGGGATCGGCTACGACGGCACGCCATCCGGGCCGGAGTCCGATGTACTGATGTTGGATCTGCAGTGAGTTTGCTGGCAGATTGCGGATGGGCCGGCCGTCATGGATTTGCGTGCCGTAGCCGTTTCCTCGACCGGAATTCATGTCATTGGTGGCATGCGCGCAGCACAGGAGGTTTCAAACACGTTGTTGCCGTCGAGCCGCGCCTGAAGCGAATGACTCCCGATGCGGCGGGTAAGCGGGCACCCTGAAGGCCGATTCCCCGTTCCTCAATGCCCGTTATACTGCTTCGCTTCCCATTGTTGCCCGTGGGCCAACCATGAAAAACCACAACTGCATGCTCGCAATGTTCTTGATGCTGGCGGCCGTCGTCCAGCCCGGTCTCGCGGCCGATGCGAAGCCGGAGGGGGAGGCCAAGGTCGCCCAAAGCGAAAAGCCCGTTCCCGAGGCGAAGGTATGGGTCACGAAACACAAGTCGCGCATCGGCGGTGCGAGCCTGGCCTACACGGCAACTGCCGGCACCATGCTGATAAAGAACGGTGATGACGAGTCGATTGCCCTGTTCGGCTTCACGGCATACGTCAAGGACGACGGCGATCCGCGCACGCGACCAATCGTTTTTGCGTACAACGGCGGGCCCGGATCCGCGTCGGCCTGGCTCCACATGGGAATCCTCGGCCCGAAGCGGACCGTGCTCCAGGACCTGGACACCAATGCCCAGGGTCCTTTTCGCACGGTCGAAAATGAATACAGCATCCTTGATCGCGCCGACCTCGTGATGATCGACCCGGTTGGCACCGGGTTCTCACGAACGGTCGGCAAGGGCGATCAAAAGGACTTCTGGGGCGTTGACCAGGACATCAAGTCGGTGTCCGACTTCATCGTCAACTACCTGAACCAATACGGTCGCTGGGCCGCACCCAAGTTCATTCTGGGCGAGAGCTACGGCGGCATGCGATCGGCAGGCGTCGCCTACGAGCTCTTGACCAAGCACAATGTGGCGCTCAACGGCGTCGTTCTAGTGTCGCCCTACCTCGACCTCGGCTCGGGCAACGCAGGGTTGCAGCTCGACGCGCCCTACGTAAATTTCCTGTCCACGTATGCGGCCACTGCCTGGTACCACAACGCACTCACCCAGCGCCCCGCAGAACTTTTGCCGTTTCTGCGCGAGGCCGAGGCTTTTGCCGAGGATGTTTACGCACCGGTGCTGTTCAAGGGCGCGCGCGCGACCGCAGCGGAACGCCAGCAGGTACTGGCTGGGCTCGAGCGTTTCACGGGCGTATCCGCCAGCTACTGGGGCAAGGCCAACCTGCGCATGGATGAAGGGCATTTCCTCCAGGAGCTCATGCGTGAACGTGGCGAGATAGTCGGCCGCATCGACACCCGCTACGTCGGTGGCACGCTCAACCAGTTGTCCGAGACGACGGATTACGATCCCTACTCCAGCGCCATCGCGCCGGCGATCGTTGCGACATTCAATGATTACTATCGCAAGGAGCTGGAGGTCGAGTCGGATCGCGAGTACGTGCTTTCAGGCCAGCTCTACAAGGACTGGGACCAACGCCATAAGCAGCCGGACATCAATTGGCGTGTACCAATTCCGAACACATCGGTCGATCTTGCGCACGCCATGATCATGAATCCGAAAATGAAGGTGCTGGTCCAGACCGGCTATTTTGACCTGGCATGTCCCTATAGGACCGTGGAGTACGTGCTGGAGCACCTTACGCTGCCGTCAAAGCTGCGCGACAACATTGGCGTCGAATATTATGAAGCCGGCCACATGATGTACGTGCACCCGGCGTCCATGAAGAAATTCAAGGACGACCTGGCCGGATTCATCGACGCGAACCGCGGCTAGTCAGAACCGCGTGCTGAAGTTCAGCATCAGCCCGCCGTCGGTCGGCGTCACGGCAATGGCTTGGCGTGGATTGTCTCCCGATCCCATGAAGGCATTCTTGAAGAAGTTTGCGCTGAAGTTGCCCAGCGCAATGCTGAACAGCGTATCAGACGGATAATGCGCGCCTGCTTCGACGCGCGCCCAGGCCGTTGCCAGGGTCACGGCGTCCAGCCCGTAGACGAGCGTCCGTCGAGTAACGGGATTCATGTCCATGAATTCGAGATTGCGTGCCGCGAGCCGGTCATTGGTCGCAGCCTGGGACGTGTGGCCCGAGGGGAAGCTCCTGTCATTCGTTTGAGAGGGGCGGGTCCGTCCGGTGGTGGACTTGAGGATATGCGTCGTAAGTCCAGCGGCGCTCTCTGCGGCAAAATCCACTGCATAGCCCTTCAATTTGTTGACAAACCACGAGTGCGCGTCATCGCCGCTGGGGGTCACTAGCACGGTCGTAAGTTCAGCGATCGCCGCGGCATCGCGTAGGTCATTGCTCCAGGTCCTGGCGTCTTCCTGCGAGCCGAACACCGGCGTCTCGCGCATGGCCCAGGTCGAAACCTTCCGGTCCCAGCCGTTTATCTGCAGGCCCGCAGCACCGGCGAGCGGTGCCCACACCCAGGGATCGCGCGCGGCTTGCATCGCGGAGGCGCGCACCCGCTCCCAGCCAGGAGAAAATGTTACGTCTTTGCCCCAGAGGCGACCATCGGGCAGCGTGGCGCAGCCGGCGAGCCCGACGAAAGGGATGATCCAGACAAGTACCCTGCGCATGACAAGTCTCCGACGCCTGTGGCGGATTCAGATTTCGCGTCGCTGCATGGCTCTCGCGATGAAATCGGCCTGGCGAATCGCCAGCGCG
>JAOUGR010000040.1 GCA_029857655.1 Gammaproteobacteria bacterium
CGATCAGCACCAGGCCGTCTTTCGTCGGGTAGACATTGGATGGCGCGACATTCGGCAGGATCGCGCCGGTGCGCTCGCGGATGTAACCGGTCTTGTCGTACTCGGTGATCAGCGATTCCATCATGCCGAGCACGGCCTCGTAGATCGCCGAGTCAATCACCTGGCCGCGGCCGCTGCGCTCGCGGTAATTGAGGGCTGAAAGTGCACCGATGCAGGCGAAGGTTGCGGCCAGCGAATCACCGATCGAGATTCCGACCCGCGATGGCGGCGCGGACGGGTCGCCGACCACGTAGCGCAGCCCGCCCATCGCCTCGCCGATCGCCCCGAAGCCCGCGCGCGGTGCGTAGGGCCCGGTCTGGCCATAACCGGATACGCGTACCATGATCAGGCGTGGATTGACCGCTGAAAGCTGCTCCCAGCCGAGGCCCCATTTTTCGAGCGTGCCGGGCCGGAAGTTCTCGACCAGGAAATCGGATTTCGCGACCAGTTCCTTCAGTACCTGCTGGCCCTCGGCCTGGCGCAGGTCGAGCGTGATCGCTTTCTTGTTGCGGCCGACCACGGGCCACCACAGCGAGGGCTCGCCCTCTTTCTGCCGGCCCCACACCCGCATCGGGTCGCCCTGCTCCGGCGGTTCGACCTTGACGACCTCGGCGCCAAGGTCGCCCAGCAACTGGCCGCAAAACGGGCCGGCCAGCAGCGTGCCCATCTCGATGACACGCAGATCGGACAACGGCCCGTTCCTGAAGCTCTGGTCCACCATTCCTCCGTGTATACAATTATGCCCGTTATGCGGTCAACCAGCGGCCAATTGGTGGGATAATCCCGCTTCCATGTATACAATTTCACCATGACGATGGCGCGAAAAATCGAGATCGTCGAGGTGGGTCCGCGCGACGGCCTGCAGAACGAGCCGGGCGTATTTCCCACCGCAGCGAAGGTAGAGTTCATCAATCGCATTGTCGCGGCGGGCACGCGGCGCATCGAAACCACCAGCTTCGTCAATCCGAAGCGCGTGCCGCAGATGGCCGACGCCGAAGAAGTAATGAAGGCGCTGCCGCGGCGCAAGGACGTGCACTACGTCGGGCTGGTGCTGAACCGGCGCGGATTCGACCGCGCGGCTGCCGCGGGTTGCGACGAGATCGGCATGGCCGTCATGACGACCGACGCTTTCAACGAGCGCAACCAGGGCGTGACGACCCGCGAGTCCATCGATGACTGGCTCGAGATTGCAGCCGCTGCGCATGCCGCAGGCATCCGCGCGCAGGTCACGATTTCCGGTTCCTTCGGCTGCCCATTCGAGGGTGAAGTCCCGCCAGAGAAAGTCATCGCCATCGCACGCGAAGTGGCCGACGGCAATCCGATCGAGATCGCGATCGCGGACACCATCGGTGTCGGAGTGCCGAGCCAGGTGACGGATCTGCTGCGACGCCTGAAGGACGCATTGCCCGGCATGCCCTTGCGTGGTCATTTCCACAACACGCGCAACACCGGCATCGCGAACGCCTATGCCGCGGTCGACGGTGGCGCGAGTGTCATCGATGCGAGCATCGGCGGCATCGGCGGCTGTCCGTTTGCACCTGCGGCGACCGGTAACATCCCGACCGAGGACCTCCTTTACATGCTCGGTCGCATGGGCATCGAGACGGGCGTGGACCTCGATGAGACAATCGCCACGGGCCGCTGGCTGCAGAAGCAATTTGGGCGGCCCGTGCCGGGCATGCTGGTGAAGGCAGGCTCATTTCCAGGATCGAAGGAGCGGACGTGACATACAGACTCGGTATCGACGTCGGCGGCACATTCACGGATCTCCTGCTGGTCGACGAGAAATCCGGCAAGACCTGGAGCGTCAAGCTCCCGAGCACGCCGCAGGACCAGTCGATCGGCGTGCTCGCCGGCCTGATGCGGATCTGCAAGCAGGCCGGGATCGATCCGCAGGCGATCGACCACGTAATGCACGGCACGACGGTGGCGACCAATACCGTGCTGACGAGCTCGGGCGCGCGCGTCGGGCTGGTCACGACCAAGGGCTATCGCCAGGTGCTGCAGATCGCGCGCTCCTTCGTGCCGGGCGGCCTTGGCGGCTGGGTCATCTACAACAAGTCGCTGCCGATGGCGCCACTGAAACTGACGATCGAGGCCGACGAGCGCATCGGCGCGCGCGGCGACGTGGTGCGAGAACTCGACGAGGCGGCCCTGCGCACCGATCTCCTGAAACTGAAATCCGGGAAGATCGAGGCGCTGACCGTCTCGCTGATCAACGCCTTTGCGAACGATGCACACGAGCGGCGCATCCGCGAGATCGCGGGCGCGGTGATGCCCGGCGTGCCGGTTTCGCTGTCTTCCGAGGTCGTGCCGGAAATGCAGGAGTACGAGCGCACGGTCACGACCGTCGCAAACTCCTACGTGCGCCCGGTCGTGCAGCGCTACGTGAAGAACCTGAAAGACAAGCTCGCGTCGAAGGCGGGTGACGTGAAGCTGCATATCCTGCGCTCCGACGGCGGCCTGGCTTCCGCCGCTTCGGCCGAGGAATACCCGGTAAACCTGCTGATGTCGGGCCCGGCCGGTGGCGTCACCGGCGCGCTGTGGGTCGCGCTGCAGGCCGGCTTTCCAAACCTGCTGACGGTGGATGTCGGCGGAACCTCGACCGATGTCGCGCTGATCATGAGCGGTGTCCCGCGCCTGCGGCGCGAAACGACGGTCGGCGATGTGACTGTGCGCGCCTCATCCGTGGACGTGCGCAGCATCGGCGCCGGCGGCGGCTCCATCGCGCATGTGCCGGAACTCACGAAGGCGCTGCGCGTCGGCCCGCAGTCGGCGGGTGCGGACCCGGGGCCGGCTGCCTATGGCCGCGGCGGCACCGAACCGACCGTGACCGACGCCAATGTGGTGCTGGGCTATCTGCCGGAAATGCAACGGCTCGGCGGCGATCTCGAGCTGAAGCGCGATCTCTCGACGCAGGCCGTCGGCAAGATCGCGACCGCACTCGGCAAGTCACTGCACGATGCCGCGCTCGGCATCTACGACATCGCCAACGAGAACATGGTCGGCGCGCTCCGGCTCGTGTCCGTCGAACAGGGCCACGATCCGCGCGACTACGCCCTGATAGCCTTCGGCGGGGCAGGCCCGCTGCACGCGAACGCGCTCTCGATACTGCTCGGCTCCTGGCCGTCGATCATCCCGCCGGGCCCGGGCGTTCTGTGCGCACTCGGTGATGCCACGACGGCGCTGCGTGATGAATCCGCGCGCACCCACATCCGCAAGTTTTCGGAGACTTCACCAAAGGACATCGCGAAGAGCCTCGAGCAGCTCTCTGCCACCGCGGCGAAAGCGCTCGAACGCGAGAAGGTGCCGCTTGCCGAGATGAAGCGCAGCTACCAGGTGGATGTACGCTATCACGGCCAGGGCCTTCGGCTCACGATCGACGTGGACATCGGCGCCCTGAAGAAACGCGGCCTGAAGGCGATCTCGGAACCATTCGACGCGGAACACAAGCGGCTGTTCACGTTTGCCCTTCCGCTCGAGCACGAGTTCGTCGCGCTGCGGGCCGTCGTCCAGGGCCGTGGCATCTCGGTGCGCAAGCCCGCCATCGCGCGCGGCGACCGCAACCCGAAAGCGGCGACCATCGGCACGCAACTCGTGTACATGGACCGGAAGAAAATCAAGGCCACCGTCCATGACCGCGCGAAGCTCAAGGCCGGCAACCGAATCCGCGGCCCGGCAATCGTCATCGAAATGGATTCGACGACCGTCATCCTGCCGAAGCACACGGGGCTCGTGGACCGTCTCGGCAACATCCTGATCTACCCCGATTCCCACAAGAAGCTGGCCTGAAGAGCGCGACGGAGACAAACCCATGCCCGCCACAATCGTCCAACGCAACAAGAAGCCCTTCAGGAAGATCAAGGTCGACAGCGTCACGATCGACATCATCGAGAGCGCATTGCGCAATGCACGCTTCGAGATGGACACCGTGCTGTTCCGCACCGCGATGTCGCCCGGTATCCGCGAGCAGCACGACGAGTTTCCACTGATCGCGAATCTCGACGGCAAGATGGTGGTCGGCCAGTTTGGCTCCTTCATCCATGGCTTCATGCAGGGTTACGACGGAACCGTCGAGGAAGGCGATGTGTTCCTGACCAACGATCCGTATTCCTGCAACGGCGCCATCAGCCACATCAACGACTGGCTGCTGCTGATGCCGGTTTTCAAGGACGGCCGCGTGATCGCCTGGGCCGCGATGTTCGGCCACATGACCGACGTCGGCGGCAAGGTGCCGGGTTCGCTGCCGACCGATGCGCGAACATTCTTCGAGGAAGGCGTCGCCGTTCCGCCGGTCAAGATCATCCGCGGCGGGAAGTTGCAGGACGACCTGCTGAAAGTGATTCTGCACAACTGCCGCCTGCCGACCTGGAACTTCTCCGACTTCCACGCGATCGTCGCGGCGCTTCGCACCGCAGCGATCCGCTGCGTCGAGATCAGCCGGCGTTTCGGCGACGACGTGTTCTATTCGGCGATGGACGCGATGCTCGAGCGCAACAAGCGCGCGATGCGCGAACTGATCCGGCGCACTGTCCCTGAAACGAAACAGTACTTCGAGGACTATGTCTGCGATGACGGCGTGAACATGGGGCCGTACAAGATCGCCTGCACGATGTGGCGCGAGGGTGACAAGTGCATCTTCGATTTCGCCGGCACCGACCCGCAGTCGATCTCCTCGATCAATTTCCTGCTGAACGAAGAGATGTTCAAGATGTTCGCGGGTGTCTACATGATCATGGTGTTCGACCCGCAGATCCTGTTCAACGACGGCTTCTACGACCTGATGGAGGTCCGCATTCCCGAGGGCACTCTGCTGAAGCCGCTCAAACCCGCTGCTCTCTCGTGCCGGACGCACGCACTCGGCCGCATCTTCGACGTGCTGGGCGGCCTGCTCGGCCAGGGCAACCCGGCGTTCATGTGCGCAGCGGGATTCTCTGACAGTCCCCACTTCATGTACTCGGGCTACAACAAGGACGGCGAGTGGTACCAGCTCTACCAGATCGGATTCGGCGGCATCCCGGGCAAGCCATTCGGCGACGGCCCCGACGGACACTCGCTGTGGCCGTCATTCACCAACGTGCCGAACGAATTCCTCGAGAGCTACTTTCCGCTGCGCATTGACACCTATGAGACGATCACCGATTCCGGCGGTCCCGGAAAATTCCGCGGCGGCAACGGGATCCGGATCGGCTACCACTTCCTGGAGCCCGGCGAGATTTCCATTCACGATGACCGCTGGTTGACCTACCCATGGGGTGTCAATGGTGGACTGCCCGGCGCACGCAGCCGCAAGCGCCTGCAGCGCAAGAACGGCAGCGAGGAGCTGCTGCCATCGAAGACCGACCGCGTCAAGGTCGAGGTTGGCGACCTGCTGCTGTACGAGACCTGGGGTGGTGGCGGCTGCGGCGACCCGTTGGAGCGCGATTCCGCGCTGGTGCTGTTCGACGTCGAGGCCGGACTCGTCAGCGAAGCCGGCGCACGGCGCTATGGCGTCGTGATCCGGAATGATCGCGTGGACAGCGCGGCGACTGCGGAACTTCGGGCACGGATGGCGAAGGAACGCGGCAAGGCGCCGCTCTTCGATCGCGGATTCGCGAATATCGACGAGCTGAAGTCGCGTTGCCTGTCCGAAACAGGCCTGCCGCCGCCGGAAGCGCCGCGATTCTCCCCGGTCCGGCGCGCGCGTCCCAGCCTCGCGCAGGGAACGAGATAGAAAGATGCCGGAAGTACAGGTATCGCGCGCGGTCGATCGGGCGTACGAAGCCGTGCGATCCGGCATCATCGACGGACGGTATCTCGCCGGCGCGCGCCTGACCGAGCAGGAAATCGCGACGACCGTCGGCGTCAGCCGCACGCCCGTGCGCGAGGCACTGCGCCGCCTCGACGCGGAAGGGCTGGTGGAGTTCACGCCCAATCTGGGCGCAGTCGTCACAACCTGGAACCAAGCGGATTCAGACGAGATCTTCGACCTGCGTGCAATGCTTGAATCCTATGGCGCGCGGTGCGCGACCGCTCGCGCGACCGACGTGCAGATCGCCGAGATGCGGCGCCTCGCGGAATTGCAGTACCGCGAGTCGGTCGAGCACAGCGCCGGGCATCTTGAACGCATCGGTGGGTTGAACAGCCTGTTTCACCGTCGCATGCAGGAAGCCTCCGCGAGTCCGCGGCTGGTGCGCGCGCTCGCCGGATTGATCGAGGCGCCCCTCATGATGAGGACATTCCAGAAATACACGCTCGAGGACCTGCAGAGGAGTGCGCTGCATCACCTCGAAATCGTTTCCGCACTCGAGGCGCGCGATGCCGAGTGGGCTGCTTCCGTGATGTTCTCGCATGTTCACGCGGCCCGCGGCGCGTTGAAACGTTGAACGCGGACATCCATTGATGTCGACCCCGGGACAGCCTGGCCTTCCAGAGCATCACCTGCAACCGGGCCGTCGTGCGGCGCTGCTGGTAGTCGACTTCGTACGCGCCTATCTCGTGCAGGGCTCGCCGCTCTACGCCGGCGTCGATGCCGCACGCGAAGCTTGCAGCATCCTGCTCGCGGCCGCGCGCGCGGCACGCATTCCGGTGATTCATACCAATGTCGTCTACCAGCGCGGTGGCAGGGACGGCGGCGTGTTCTTCAGGAAACTGCCTGCACTATCCTGCTTCGAGCAGGGACTGCGTCCCGATCTCGCGGCTTTCGGCGAAGGCCTCGAGCCTGCCAGTGGCGAGACCGTCATCAGCAAGCAGTATGCGAGTGCGTTCTTCGGAACCTCGTTGGCCGCCACGCTGACTTCGCTTGGTGTGGACACGGTGTTGATCGCCGGTGTCTCGACCAGCGGCTGCATACGCGCAACCGCGGTCGACGCCTGTCAGCACGGATTCATACCACTCGTCGTACGCGACGCGGTCGGCGACCGCCACCCGGCACCGCACGAGGCAAATCTCTACGACCTGCAGTCAAAGTACGCCGAAGTCATCAGCCTCGAGGCTGCGCAGAAATATCTCGCGGGCCTGAAGCAGGCCTGATTTCATGGGTCCGCTGCACGGAATCAAGGTTCTCGACCTCAGCCGCATCCTTGCCGGTCCCTGGGCGACGCAGTGCCTTGCCGATTTTGGCGCGACGGTCTGGAAAGTGGAAAAACCGGGCGCCGGCGACGATACGCGGCACTGGGGCCCGCCCTGGATGAAGGATGCCGGGGGCCGCGACACCGGCGAGGCGGCGTATTACCTCTCCAGCAACCGCGGCAAATATTCGCTGGCCATCGATTTCACCAGAGCTGCGGGACAGAAGCTGATTCGTGGGCTCGCACAACGCGCCGACGTGCTGATCGAGAACTTCAGGGTCGGCACGCTTGCGCGCTACGGCCTCGGATACAAGGACCTCGGCGCGCTGAACCAGCGACTGATCTATTGCTCGATCTCGGCTTTCGGCCAGGACGGCCCCGAAGCTGGCGGCGCCGGCTACGACGCGATGATCCAGGGCATGTCGGGGCTCATGAGCGTCACCGGAGTGCCGGATGGCGAGCCAGGCGCCGGTCCGATCAAGGTGGGAGTCGCGGTTTCCGACCTGATCAGCGGCATGTATGCACTTTCCGCCGTTCTTGGAGCGCTCTACGAACGCGAGCAGTCCGGGCAAGGCCAGGCCATCGACCTGGCGTTACTGGACGCCCAGATTGCGGCCCTTGCAAATCAAGGACTTAACTACCTCGTTTCGGGACTCCCGCCCGGGCGGCGGGGTACGGCGCACCCAAATATCGTTCCATATCAAGCATTCGCGACAGCCGACGGTTACCTGATGCTCGCGATCGGCAATGACCGGCAGTTTGCGAGCTTCTGCACGGTCGCCGGCCGCCCGGAACTGGCCGCGGACGAGCGATTTCGCGCCAATGCCGGGCGGGTCTCGAACCGCGCGGCGCTGGTGCCGGAAATCGACCGCCTGTGCCGGCAGAAAACGACCCGGCAGTGGCTCACTGTATTGGCGACGGCCGGCGTTCCCTGCGGCCCGATCAACAACCTCGCGGAAGTATTCGACGAGCCCCAGGTAAAGCACCGCAAGATGCGATTCGACCTGCCACACCCGCTGGCAGGCAAGGTGCCGCAAGTACGAAATCCCGTGCTCTACTCGCGCAGCAATCTCGAATACCGCGACCCGCCCCCGCTGCTCGGCCAGCACACGCAAGCCGTGCTGAAGCAGGAACTAGGCCTCAGCGTTTCGGAGTTCGAGTCTTTGCGCTCGAGTGGCGTGCTGGCTTGACCGGTTTCCGTTTTGGTTTTGGTTTCGGTTTCGGTTTCGGTTTCGGTTTCGGTTTGGATTCGGACTTCCACAGCTTACGACGACTGCCACGCAATAGTTTTGCCGCGAGCCTCTCCTTGCGGCGCTCGAGTTCGCGTGGTCGCAGGTTCGGGTTGGGCGACGCCTCCAGTTTTTCTTTCAGCAACAGTTCGGCGCGGGCGAGCGCCTGCAGTGCGCGCACGTCCTGCAGCGTGCCCTCCCTCGGCACGATCGCGAATGCGACCCGGCAACGCATCGCCTGCGCGAGACGATCGAGACTCGCAAGCGTGATGCGGCGGCGCCCTTCCGCGCGCTCCATCTGCTGCACGGTTGCGCGCGAAATGCCCGCGCGCGCGGCCAGCTGGGACTGCGAAATGCCGAGCGCATCGCGGATCTCGCGCACCCATCCGGTCTTCGGTATGAGCTCCGGATTCATGCGTGGAAATGCGCGCGCGGCGGCCGCCAGTTTTGCGCGCTTTCCACGCGGTCCGCGATCGCTGATCATGCGGCGAAACACCTTTTCCCGGGCCCGGAACGGGTCTATATACGGATGCTTTTAAGCATCATATATTAGTCCAAGCCGATGAAATCAATAATGGCCCAGCCGGAGCGTCACTCATGAACAGGAAAACGCCCTCAAACCTGGCACGCGCCTGCCTGGTTTTCACCTTGATTTCTCCGCTCGCACTCGCCGCCGCGATCGGTGAAAAGAAGCCGAAGGAATTCGGCGCGCTCGAGTACCGGCTGATCGGTCCCTCGATCGGCGGTCGCATCACCGCCGTTGCCGGCGTGCCCGGCGACAGCCAGGTTTTTTATGCGAGTGCTGCGCAGGGCGGGTTGTGGAAATCCACCGACGGCGGACGCGAGTGGAAGCCGCTGTTCGATGAACAGGCTTCGCAGTCGATCGGCTCCTTCGCACTCGCGCCTTCGGATCCGAATGTCATCTACGTCGGCGGCGGCGAAGCCAACACGCGTGGCAATGTCGCCATCGGTCTCGGCATCTGGAAGTCGGTCGATGCAGGCGCCACCTGGCAGCAGGTCTGGAAAGTGCGCGGCCAGATCGGCCAGATGATCGTGCACCCGACCAATCCCGACATCGCATTCGCCGCGGTGCTCGGTTCACCATTCGGCCCGGCGGAGACGCGCGGCGTCTATCGCACACTCGACGGTGGCAAGAACTGGCAGCGCGTGCTCTACAAGAATGCGGACAGCGGCGCCTCCGATGTCGCGTTCGATCCCAATAACGCAAACATCCTGTTCGCCGGGCTCTGGCAGATGCGCCGCTCGCCCTGGAGCATGACCAGCGGTGGTCCCGGCAGTGGCCTGTGGCGCTCAGCCGACAGCGGCAACAGCTGGACACAACTGACTGGCGAAGGCTTGCCGGAAGGTGAATGGGGCAAGGTCGGGGTTGCCGTTGCCCCCAGCAACTCGAATCGGGTCTATGCCCTGATCGAAGCCAAGGAAGGCGGCCTGTTCCGCTCCGATAACGCCGGGGCCAAGTGGGAACGCGTCAATTCCCACCGCTCGCTGCGCCAGCGTCACTGGTATTACACGGTCCTGACCATCGACCCCACCAATCCCGACGTGATCTGGTTCCCCCAGGTCCCCCTTCTGAAGTCGATTGACGGCGGCAAGACCGTTTCCCAGGTCAAGGGCCTGCATCATGGCGACCACCACGACATCTGGATCGATCCCAAGCTTCCGCAACGCATGATCGACGGCAATGACGGGGGCATTGACATGTCGTTCGACGGTGGCCGTAGCTGGTTTGATGCGGCGCTGCCGCTTTCCCAGTTCTACAACATCGATGTAGACGACCGCGTGCCCTACCACGTGGGCGGGACCATGCAGGACTGGGGCACGGCGAGTGGTCCGTCGCGTTCACTGGAAAGCCCGGGCCTGGGCGGCGGCGGCCGGGGCGAAGCTGGCGCGCTCGCGGACTGGATGGTGGTGGGCGGCGGTGAAGCCGGCGACTTTGTCTACGATCGCAGCCAGCCCGGTGGCGTCTTTGCCGGCGAATACTCGGGAATTATCACCTATTTCCAGCCGGGCACCGGCCAAAACCGCATGATTTCGGCCTATCCGACCTCTTCTTCGGGTCGTCCCGCTGACCAGCTGAAATACCGCTTCCAGTGGACCGCGCCGATCGCGGCGTCGCCGCATGATCCGCAGGTCATCTACCACGGCGCCAATGTGCTGTTCCGCACGCGCGACCGCGGTGCGAGCTGGCAGGCGATCAGCGGCGATCTCACGCGCAACGATCGCAGCAAGCAGCAATGGTCGGGCGGGCCGATCACCGGCGACCTGACCGGCGTCGAGACCTACGGCACGATTTTTTCCATCGCCGAAGCGTATGCGGCAAGCGGCATTATCTGGACCGGCAGCGACGATGGCCTGGTGCATGTCAGCCGCGATGACGGCGCCAGTTGGAGCAACGTGACGCCGCGCGGCCTGCCGGTCGATGCGACCATCGAAGCCATCGAGCCCTCGCGCCGGGAAGCGGGCACGG
>JAOUGR010000330.1 GCA_029857655.1 Gammaproteobacteria bacterium
TGATGTCGAAGGCGCCGTCAGAAAGTTCAGAGAATTCCAGAGCCCGGGCGATGAGCCCGGCCAGTTCGGCATCCACTTTCACCGGAGCAGTAGCGGCATCACGATTGATCCGGGAGATCTGGCTCTCAGGCTTGTAGACCGACATCAGCTCGTCGATGCGGTGCATTTCGTCAATTACCGCATCAATCGCAGCTTCTGCCTGGCCCGCATCCTCGCGCCAGACTTCAACCACGATGCGCGTGCCCATGATCGCGGCTTCACGCTCGCGCCATCCGGCCTGCGCCGCAGCCGGTGTCAGGAGCATCAGCGTAGTGACCACGCAGGCGAATCGGCGCATCATGACCATCCCAGTCTGGACGATACGGTGCCGCGCTGTCGATTCGCGCGTACCTGCCGTCGCACAACGGCTACACTAACGCAACACGGCCCGTCTGCCGGGGAACCTGTCACGATTGGCACGGTCAGTCTGGTCGGGCCCTGAACAGGAAGCAACGACATGAAATTTCCCGGATTGATCCTTGGCGCAGTCATCGCCGGCGCACTGATTGGCGGACCAGCGGCGGCCGTCACTCGCGAGGAGGCGACCATCGAAAACGCACTGGTCGTACTGCGTGAATTGCAGTCCATGCCAGATCTCCAGATTCCGGACCAGCTGCTGGCACGTGCCGAGGGCATCGTGATCCTGCCCGCAAACGTGAAAGTTGGCCTGATCTTCGGCGCGCGCTTCGGAAACGGCGTGCTGCTGGTTCGCAATGCAAATCGCGACTGGAGCAACCCGGTATTCGTAACGACCGGCGGCGGCAGCTGGGGTTTCCAGGTAGGCGGCCAGGTGGCCGACATCGTGCTGGTGCTCACCACGCGGCGAAGCATCGAAGGCATCACCGACGGCAAGCTGACACTCGGCGCCGATGCATCGGTTTCGGCGGGCCCGGTCGGCCGCACGGCCATGGCGTCGACCAGCCTGACATTCGATTCCGAAGTCTACGCATACTCGCGCAGCAAGGGACTGTTCGCCGGCGTATCCCTGGAGGGTAATGGCGTTTTCATCGGCAGGAAAGCCAATCGGCGTTTCTATGACGGCGAGGACAGCGCGGCGGCGATCATTGCGCAAACCACGGCGCCGCCCCCGCCTGCCGACGAGCTGGTCGCCGCAGTCCGCCGCATGACTTCGGCCACGCAACGGGTGCCTGCCGAAAATGCGGAGCCAGCCGCGGTGGCTGTGCCCACGGAAAAACCGGTAGAGGCGGCGCGCACCTACCCGTTGCCTGATCCGGAACCTGGCGCCGAGCCTCGCTGAGATACGTGCACGCGGGGGAGCCAGCGTGAAAATCGGCGTGATCGGCCTCGGCACGATGGGCCAGCCCATTGCCCGGCGGATTGCGCGCGCCGGTCACGAGGTTCTCGCCTGGAATCGCACGCCCGGCCGCGCCGACAGCCTGCCGGCGGACGCCGCAGTTGCGGTTCGTACCGCGGGCGAAGCCTGCCAGTCAGAGATCGTGATCACGGTGCTCTCCGATGACGCCGCGGTCGAGGCGGTGATGTTCGAAGGCGACCGGCTGCTCACGAGGGGCATGCCTGGCCTGATCCATGTCTGCATGAGCACCATCAGCGACAAGCTCGCGCGGAAACTCGCTGCGGCGCACGAGGCCGCGGGCCAGGCCTATGTCTCGGCACCGTTGTTCGGGCCGCCCGATGCCGCGGCGGCGGGCCGGCTCCTGATTGCGGCGGGCGGGCCGCGCAGCGCCGTCGAGCGGGTCCGGCCCGTGCTCGAGGTCCTGGGAAGGGTGCAGTACATCAGCGAGGATCCTGCCGCAGCGAATGTCGTCAAGTCTGCGGGGAATTTCCTGATGGCGGCAGTCGTCGAGAGCCTGCGTGATGCGATGCTGATTGTGCACGGGGCCGGCGTGGACCCTCGCGAGTTCGCCGGCATCGTCACGCAGTCGCTGTTTCCAACCCCGGTGTATCAGTACCTGGGCGGTCTGCTGGCGGCACGCCAGGCCCAGGGAGGCGCGCGCGTACTGAATCCGTTCCTTCGCGGCGCAGAGCAGTGTGCCAACACCGCACAGCAGCAAGGCGTCGATGCGCCGCTGGTCAATCACATCGATGGTCAGTCTGGCGAGCGTCAGGCAGCGCCTAGCCCGGCAGGGCGGGCGACACCGGTGCCGTCGAGGCCGCAGTAACCGCCGGGATTCAAGCGGTCGCGAGTCTCTCGCTGCGTTCGCTCTGCCGCCCCCGCGCAAGCCGGGTTAAGCTACCCGAGACGCAACAAGATTGCGGCGACCGATCTCGTTTCAGGTTCGACAAGCATGGCCGACGTATTCGTTTCGTACGCCCGCAGCGACAGTGCACGCGTCGCGCCACTGGTGGCCGCGATCAAGGCAAGGGGTTGGTCGGTGTGGTGGGACCCGGAAATCGATCCCGGCCAGGAGTTCGACCGCCGGATCGCGGCGGAACTCGATGCCGCCGCCGCCGTGCTGGTCGTGTGGACGCCAACTTCGGTCGAGTCGCGCTGGGTGCGCGGCGAGGCACGGGAAGGGGCTGACCGCGGCATTCTGGTCCCGGTACGCTTCGAAGGCGCCAGCCTGCCAATCGATGTGCGCGCACTTCATACCACCGACTTCGATGACTGGGGAGAGAACCCCCAGAGCCCGCCGGCCAAGGATATGCTGCGCGCCCTCGGCGCCATTCTCACTGGCCAGCGCGCGACCCAACCTAAAACTCCCAAGCCCGACCTGGCATCGACTGCACCCGCCATCGGGCCCGCGCGCGTCGCCATTTGCGTTCTGCCGTTTGCCAACATGAGTGGCGATCCGGCGCAGGAGCATTTCAGCGACGGCATCACCGAGGACATCATCACTGAGCTATCGCGTTGGCGCCTCCTTGCCGTGCGGTCTCGCTCAGCCTCGTTTCGGCATCGTGGCGTCGCAGTCGATATAAAGCAGGTCGCTCGCGAACTGAATGTCCGTTATGTCGTACAAGGCAGTGTCCGGCGCATGGATGAGCGCATCCGCATCAGCGCTCA
>JAOUGR010000041.1 GCA_029857655.1 Gammaproteobacteria bacterium
CTGGTGCACAACGTCGAATTGAAGCCGGGCAAGGGCGGCCAGATCGCGCGCGCCGCCGGCAGTTCGGCGCAGTACAGCGGCCGCGAAGCCGGCAATGCGATCCTGAAGCTGAAGTCCGGCGAGACCCGCAAGGTCAGCGTGGATTGCCGCGCGACGATCGGCGAGATCGGCAATGACGAACACAACCTGCGCAGTTTCGGCAAGGCCGGCGCGAAGCGCTGGCGCGGCATCCGGCCGACCGTGCGCGGCGTCGTGATGAACCCCGTGGATCATCCGCACGGCGGCGGCGAGGGCCGCTCGGGGCAGGGCAACCCCCACCCGGTTTCGCCGTGGGGCCTGCATACGAAGGGCAAGAAGACGCGCAATAACAAGCGCACCGACGCTTTCATCGTGCGCCGGCGCAAGAAAGGAGCGTAAGCGAAATGTCACGTTCCCTTAAGAAGGGCCCATTCGTCGATCTGCACCTCGCAAAAAAGGTGCAGGTGGCCCGTGACAAGAACGACCGCCGGCCGATCAAGACCTGGTCGCGGCGCTCGATGATCCTGCCGGACATGGTCGGACTGACGATCGCCGTGCACAACGGGCGCCAGCACGTGCCATTGCTGGTGACGGAGAACATGGTCGGTCACAAGCTCGGCGAGTTTGCGCCGACCCGGATTTTCAAGAGTCACTCGTCCTCGAAGAGAGTCGAGACGGCTCCGGAGTAATGCGATGCAGGTGTCAGCAATCTTGCGCCACGCGCGCATCTCACCCCAGAAATGCCGGCTCGTGGCCGACATGGTGCGCGGCCAGCAGGTCGGGCTGGCGCTCGCAGTGCTCGCGTACACGCCGAAGAAGGGCGCGCGCATCGTGCGCAAGGTGCTGGAGTCGGCGATCGCGAATGCCGAGCAGAATCTGGGCGCCGACATCGATGAACTGAAGATTTCCCGCATCGAGGTGGACGCGGCGCCGGTGGCGAAGCGCTTTCATGCGCGGGCGAAGGGCCGTGGCAACCGCATCGTGAAGCGGCTTTCCCACATCAGGGTGACCGTGGCCGACAAGGCCCGGTAAGCAGCGGGAGAACGGAGCAGCAAATGGGTCAGAAGGTCAACCCGATTGGAATCCGCCTCGGCATCACGCGCGACTGGGCGTCGCGCTGGTACGCCGATACCAAGAGCTTTCCGGCGCTCCTCCTCTCCGACTTGAGGGTGCGCGAGTTCCTGAGGAAAAAGCTCGCCGAAGCGTCGGTGAGCCGCATCCACATCGAGCGTGCGGCGCGCAAGGCGAACATCACGATCCACACGGCACGGCCGGGCGTGGTGATCGGCCGCAAGGGCGAGGACATCGAAAAACTCAGGGTCGAAGTCGCCAAGTTGATGAAGATGGCGGCGCAGGACGTGCGGCTCAACATCGCCGAGATCAGGAAGCCCGAGCTCGACGCGCAGCTGGTGGCCGAGAGCATCGCGCAGCAGATCGAGAAGCGCGTCATGTTCCGGCGCGCGATGAAACGCGCCGTGACCAACACGATGCGCAGCGGCGCACTGGGCGTGAAGGTCCGCGTGGCGGGCCGGCTGAATGGCGCGGAGATCTCGCGCTCCGAATGGACACGCGAGGGGCGCGTCCCGTTGCACACATTCCGCGCCGAGATCGACTACGGGCTGGCCGAGGCGCGCACGACCTATGGTGTCATCGGCGTCAAGGTCTGGGTGTTCAAGGGCGAGGTATTCGCCCGCGAAGAGGCCGAGCCGGAAGTGGTCGAGACCCAGGAAAAGCAGGCTGCCCCCGAGCCGGCGGCCGGCTGAACGAAAAGGACGACGGGACATGATGCAGCCCAAGCGGACCAAGTACCGCAAGATGTTCAAGGGAAACCTGTCCGGCACGGCCACGCGCGGAAGTTCGGTCGCGTTCGGCGATTACGGGCTGAAGGCGATGGACCGCTCGCGCATGACTGCCCGTGAGATCGAGGCGGCGCGCCGCGCGATGACCCGCTACGTGAAGCGCGGCGGCCAGATCTGGATCCGCGTGTTCCCGGATGTGCCGATCACCAAGAAGCCGCTCGAGGTCCGCATGGGCAGCGGCAAGGGCAATGTCGAGTACTGGGTCGCGAAGGTGATGCCGGGCAAGGTGTTGTTCGAAATCGAGGGCGTGCCGGAAGCGGAGGCGCGCGAGGCATTCAGGCTGGCGGCGGCCAAGCTTTCGGTCGCAACTTCCTTCGTCAAGCGGCAGGTGCGTTGATGAGGATCAAGGATTTGCGCGGCAAGACCGTGGCGGAACTGCGCGAGGAACTGATCGCGCTGCGCCGTGAGCAGTTCAACCTGCGTATGGCATCCGCTTCCGGGCAGCCGGCGCGGCCGGACCAGCACGGCAAGGTCCGGAAGAGCATCGCACGGGTCAAGACCGTGCTTAAGGAACTCGGGCGCGCTACTGGCGCCGGGAGCAAGGCGTGATGGCAACCGTGACAGAGACCCAGGCGGCGGACAAGTCGGCGCGCATGCTGACCGGCACCGTCGTCAGCAACAAGATGAACAAGACGATCTCCGTGTCGGTCGAGCGGCTCGTGAAGCACCCGACCTACGGCAAGTACGTGCGGCGCACGACGAAGCTGCTCGCGCACGACGAGAACAACGAGTGCCGCGCGGGCGACACGGTGGCGATCACCGAGTGCCGCCCCTTGTCGCGGCACAAGTCATGGCGGTTGGTACGCGTGATCGAACGCGCGCCGGCGGAATGAGCGACGGGAGGCCAGGACCATGATCCAGCTCAGGACTCGCTTGGTGGCGGCGGACAATTCCGGCGCCCGCGAACTCATGTGCATCAAGGTCATGGGCGGGACCAGGCGCCGTTATGCCGGCGTCGGCGACGTCATCAAGGTCAGCGTCAAGGACGCGATCCCGCGTGGCAAGGTCAAGAAGGGCGAGGTCTACGACGCGGTCGTGGTGCGCACGCGGCGCGGCGTCCGTCGCGGGGACGGGTCGCTGATCCGCTTCGACGGCAATGCGGCGGTGCTGCTGACCCCCAAGCTCGAGCCGATCGGCACCCGGATTTTCGGACCTGTGACACGCGAGCTGCGCAATGTGCAGTTCATGAAGATCATTTCGCTCGCACCGGAAGTCCTATGAACAAGATTCGCAAGGGCGACACAGTCGTCGTGACAACCGGCCGCGACAAGGGCCGCACCGGCACCGTGGTCAATATCCTGGCCAGCGGACGCGTGCTCGTCGAGAACGTCAACATGGTCAAGAAGCACCAGCGGCCGAACCCATCGAAGGGCGTGACCGGCGCGATCGTGCAGAAAGAGGCGCCATTGCACCTTTCGAATGTGGCGCTGTGGAACCCGGCGACAAAGAAGGCTGATCGTGTCGGCCGCAAGCTGCTGGAAGATGGACGCAAGGTCCGCTATTTCAAGTCGAACGGCGAAGTAGTGGATTCCTGAGAGTGGAGACCAGAGAGATGGCTTCAACCGCACGGCTGCACAAGCACTACCGCGAGGTCGTGATGCCGAAGCTCCGCAAGGAGCTCGGCTTCAAGAACGACATGCAGGTGCCGCGCCTGACAAAGATCACCGTGAATATGGGTGTCGGCGAGGCTGTTGCCGACAAGAAGGTCATGGACGCAGCGACCTCGGACCTGGCGCGCATCACCGGCCAGAAACCCGCGGTGCGCAAGTCGAAGAAGTCCGTCGCGACATTCAAGATCCGTGAGGGTCTCGCGGTCGGCTGCATGGTGACGTTGCGCGGCGCGCGCATGTACGAGTTCCTGGACCGGCTGATCAATGTCGCAATGCCGCGCATCCGCGATTTCCGCGGCGTAAACCCGCGTTCATTCGACGGCCGCGGCAATTACAGCTTCGGCGTCAAGGAACAGATCATTTTCCCCGAGGTCGCATACGACCAAATCGACCAGTTGCGCGGCATGGATATCACGATCACGACCAATGCGCGCAATGACAAGTCGGGGCGGGCATTGCTCGAGGCATTCAATTTTCCGTTCAGGAAGTGACCGATGGCCAAGACCAGCATGATCGAGCGTGAGAAGCGCCGCGCGAAAGTGGTGAAGAAATACGCCGCCAAGCGCGCGCTGATCAAGGAGCAGATCCGTGACCCGAAAGCGGCGCGGGAAGAGCGCATGGCGGCGATCGAGGCGCTGCAGAAGCTGCCGCGCGATTCGAGCCCCGTTCGCAAGCGCAATCGCTGCGCCATCACCGGGCGCTCGCGCGGTAACTACCGGAAGTTCGGCCTTGGCCGCGTCAAGCTCCGCGAGGCGACGATGCGAGGCGACGTACCCGGCCTTCGCAAGGCGAGCTGGTGAGGAGCATTCGATGAGCATGACTGACCCCATTTCTGATCTCTTGACGCGCATCCGCAACGGCCAGAGCGCCGGGAAGCCGGAGGTGTCGCTGCAGTCCTCGCGCGTGAAGCTCGCCATCGTCGGTGTGCTCAAGAACGAGGGATACATCAGCGACTTCGCGGTCACCAAGGATGGGGGCAAGTCGACATTGACGATCGCGCTCAAGTATCACGCGGGCAAGCCGGTGATCGAGCGCATCGAACGCGTGTCGCGGCCCGGATTGCGGTTGTACCGCGCCAAGGACGAGTTGCCGAAAGTGCTGGGCGGTCTCGGCATCGCAATCATCTCGACGCCCGGCGGCGTCATGACCGACCGTGAGGCGCGCCGCGCCGGCCAGGGCGGCGAAGTCCTGTGCCTGGTGGCCTGAGGAGCCCGGATCATGTCCAGAATTGCGAAGATGCCGGTAGACCTGCCAAAAGGCGTCAATGCGACGTTCGCGGCTGGTGCCGTGACGATCAAGGGTGCCAAGGGCGCGCTGACGCTGTGTCTCGCGCGCGGCGTCACCGTGGCGCAGAACGAGCAGCAGCTCGTCGTGGCCGTCACTGCCGCGAAGGACGCGTCGACACGCATTGCAACGGCCGGCGCGACGCGCGCAAATCTCGCGAACATGGTCGTGGGTGTCACCAAGGGCTTCGAGCGCAAGCTCGAACTAGTCGGCGTCGGTTACCGGGCGGCGTTGCAGGGCAAGAACCTGAACCTGACGCTGGGTTTCTCGCACCCGGTCAGCTACGCGGTTCCGGAGGGCATCTCGATCGAGACGCCGAGCCAGACCGAAATCGTCATCAAGGGCGTCGACCGCCAGAAAGTGGGGCAGGTCGCCGCCGAGATCCGCGGTTATCGGCCGCCGGAACCCTACAAGGGCAAGGGCGTGCGCTACGCCGGCGAGAAGATCGTCATGAAGGAAGGCAAGAAGAAGTAAGGCCATGGCACAGCTGACCAAGAAGGACCGGCGTCTGCGGCGTGCGACACGCGGCCGAGCCAAGATTCGCGAAATCGGCACGGCGCGCCTGACGGTGCACCGCACGCCGCGGCATATCTACGCGCAGGTGACGACCGCGGACGGCGCGCGGGTGCTCGCGATCGCGTCGACGGTGCAGGAAGACGTCGCCAAGGGTCTGAAGGGCACGGGCAACGCGGCCGCGGCGGCTGCGGTCGGCCGCGCCATCGCCGAGCGCGCGAAGGCAGCCGGCATTACGTCGGTGGCGTTCGACCGCTCCGGCTTCAAGTTTCACGGGCGCCTGAAGGCGCTCGCCGAGGCGGCCCGCGAGGCCGGCCTCAAGTTCTGATTCCAGGGGAAGCGTAATGGCACGAGTGGAAAGATCCTCATCTGGCGACGACCTGATTGAAAAGCTGGTCGCCGTCAACCGCACGGCCAAGGTCGTCAAGGGCGGCAGGCAGTTCGGCTTTACCGCGCTGACCGTGGTCGGTGACGGTGCCGGGAAGGTCGGCTTCGGCTACGGCAAGGCGCGCGAGGTGCCGACCGCGATCGCGAAGGCGATGCAGCAGGCGCGCAAGAACATGACGACGGTGCCGCTGCGAAGCGACTCGCTGCATTACGCCCTGCAGGGACGCCATGGCACGACCCGCGTCTACATGCAGCCCGCATCAGACGGCACGGGCGTCATCGCCGGCGGCGGCATGCGCGCCGTGTTCGAATGTGCCGGCGTACGGAATGTGCTGGCCAAGTGCTACGGCTCGCGCAACCCGATCAACGTGGTGCGTGCGACCTTTGACGCGTTCTCGCGCATTACGGCGCCGGATCGCATCGCGGCGAAGCGCGGCAAGACCCTCGAAGAGATCATGGGCTGATCGCAATGAGCAAGGAACAACTGAAAGTCACGTTGAAGGGCAGTGTGCACGGGCAGCTGCGCAATATCCGCGCCTCGGTCTACGGCCTCGGGTTGCGGCGGATCCGCGATTCACGCGTCGTCCCCGACACCGGCGAGGTGCGCGGCATGATCCGCGTCGCACAGCACCTGCTGGGCGTCGAGCGTGCGTGAGGACCGGAGGAGCGACGTAATGCAATTGAACACTCTGAAACCCGCTGCCGGCAGCAAGAAGCCGCGGCTGCGCGTCGGTCGCGGCGCCTCCGCCGGGCAGGGCAAGACCTGTGGCAAGGGCGGCAAGGGCCAGAAGGCGCGCAAGGGCGGCTATCACAAGGTCGGCTTCGAGGGCGGCCAGGTGCCGCTGCAGCGGCGACTGCCAAAAGTCGGATTCCGCTCTGCGATGCATGCGACCCGCGCCGAGGTCACCCTGACCGACCTCAGCAAGGTGAAGGCCGAGGTGATCGACCTGGCCGCGCTGATTGCGGCAAGCGTCGTTCCCCTGCAGACCCAGAAAGCAAAGGTCATCCTGTCGGGCTCTATCGCCCGCGCCGTTACGCTGCGCGGCCCTGCGGTGCGCGCGACCAAGGGTGCGCGCGCGGCAATTGAACAGGCCGGCGGCAAGATCGAGGAGGGCGTCGCGGCCTGACCGGCCGGGCGGCGCACAGCAGGACACGATGGCAACGACGGCAGGCAACGCGTCACTTGCGCTCGGTGAAGTCACGCGCTTCACCGAAATGCGCCATCGCCTGCTGTTCATGCTGGGCGCATTGATCGTCTATCGCATCGGCACCTTCGTGCCGGTGCCGGGAATCGATCCGGTGGCGCTCGCGCGGCTGTTCGACAGCCAGGAAGGAACGATCCTCGGGCTGTTCAACATGTTCTCGGGCGGTGCGCTCTCCCGGCTTTCGATCTTCGCGATGGGCGTGATGCCCTACATCTCGGCGTCGATCATCCTGCAGATGATGGCGGTGGTCGTGCCGTCGATGGCGGCGATCAAGAAGGAAGGCGAGTCCGGGCGCCGCAAGATCACGCAGTGGACACGCTACTTCACGGTCGTGCTGGCGGCGTTCCAGGGGTTCGCGGCTGCGGTCGCATTCACGAACCAGGGTGTCGTGATCAACCCGGGATTCTGGTCATTCCTGATACCAGCCGTCGCGACACTGACCGCGGGCACGATGTTCCTGATGTGGCTCGGCGAGCAGATAACCGAGCGCGGCATTGGCAACGGCATCTCGATGATCATCCTGTCGGGCATCATCTCCGGCCTGCCGGCCGCGATCGGCGGCACGCTCGAGCAGGTGCGCTCCGGCGAGATGAACCCGGCCTTCGCAATCCTGCTGGTGCTGCTGATCGGTGCCGTCACCGCATTCTGCGTATTCGTCGAAAGCGGCCAGCGCCGCATACCGGTCAATTACGCGAAGCGCCAGGTCGGGCGGCGCATGTACGCCGGCCAGACCAGCCACCTGCCATTCAAGCTGAACATGTCCGGCGTGATTCCGCCGATCTTCGCCTCGTCACTGCTGCTGTTTCCGGCGACGCTCGCGAGCTTTTTCGGCACCGGCGACAGCGCTAGCTGGCTGCAGAATGTTGCCGCGGCGCTCGGCTGGGGCCAGCCGCTGCACCTGCTGATTTACGGTGGACTGATCATCTTCTTCTGCTTTTTCTATACCGCGCTGGTTTTCAATTCCCGCGAGACGGCGGAGAACCTGAAGAAAGGCGGCGCCTTCATCCCTGGCATCCGGCCCGGCCAGCAGACCGCCGAGTACATCGACAAGGTGCTGACGCGGCTGACCGTGTGGGGCGCGCTGTACGTGACGCTGGTCTGCCTGCTGCCGGAAATACTGATGTCATACGGGCGCGTGCCGTTCTACTTCGGCGGCACGTCGCTGTTGATCATCGTCGTGGTCGTCATGGATTTCGTTGCCCAGTTGAATGCGCACCTGATGTCGCACCAGTACGAGGGTCTGATGAAGAAGGCCAACCTGCGCGGCTTTGGCAAGAGCGGGCCGCGTTGAGGATGGCCATGCCATCCGGGAGTCTGAGATGAAAGTTCGTCCATCGGTCAGGAAGATCTGCAAGAACTGCAAGATCGTCCGGCGCAAGGGTGTCGTGCGGGTGATCTGCTCGTCCGATGCCCGCCACAAGCAGCGTCAGGGCTGAGGCCATGAGGTCCGTAATCTTGAGAAAGCCCGCTTTTTCACGTATACTGCCGTGTTTTCCGCGGCTCAGAGGTCGTTAGCCATGGCGCGCATCGCCGGCATCAATATTCCGGTCAACAAGCACGTCGTCATCGGGCTGACGCACGTCTACGGCATCGGCCAATCGCGTGCCAGGATGCTGTGTGCGGCCGCCGGTGTCGACCCGTCGACCAAGGTGCGCGACCTGACCGAGGCCGAAGTCAACATGCTGCGCACGAACATCGCGCGCTTCCTGGTTGAAGGCGATCTGCGGCGCGAGAACTCAATGAGCCTGAAGCGGCTGATGGATCTCGGCTGCTACCGGGGCATTCGCCATCGCAAGGGCCTGCCGGTTCGCGGCCAGCGCACGCGCACCAATGCGCGCACGCGCAAGGGACCGCGCCGCGCGGCTATCAAGACCAACGTTGCGCCCTCGAAGAGTTGAGCCGGCGCAAACACAGACTGACCAGGTAAATAGATGACCGACGAGAAGAAATCCGACGAGAAGAAGGCCAGCTCGAAGCAGGACGCCGAGAAGCCGGACGCCGACAAGAAGGACGCGGCACCGGCCGCCGTCAAGACGCGCAAGAAGGCGAGGCGCCAGGTTTCCGAGGGCGTGGCGCACATCCACGCGTCATTCAACAACACGATCGTCACGATCACCGACCGGCAGGGCAACACGCTCGCGTGGGCGACATCCGGCGGCTCGGGATTCCGTGGCTCGCGCAAGAGCACGCCATTCGCAGCACAGGTTGCCGCCGAGAAGGCGGGCATTGCCGCGCAGGAACATGGCCTTCGCACGGTGGAGGTCAAGGTGAAGGGCCCGGGGCCGGGCCGCGAGTCCGCGGTCCGCGCGCTGAATGCCTGTGGTCTCAAGGTGACGAGCATCGCCGACGTGACGCCGATCCCGCATAACGGCTGCCGACCGCCCAAGAAACGGCGCGTCTGAGGTCCATCGAATCATGGCCAGATACCTGGGTCCCAAGTGCAAGCTCTCGCGCCGCGAGGGCACCGACCTGTTCCTCAAGAGCGGCATCAAGCCGCTCGAGAGCAAGTGCAAGCTCGAAGTGCCGCCGGGCGGCATCAAGGGCGATCGCCGCACCCGCCTGTCCGGCTACGGCGTGCAGTTGCGCGAGAAGCAGAAGCTGCGCCGCATGTACGGCGTGCTGGAACGGCAGTTCCGCAATTACTATACGAAGGCGGCCGGCCGCCCCGGCTCGACCGGCGAGAATCTGCTGCGATACCTCGAATCGCGGCTCGACAACGTCGTCTATCGCATGGGTTTTGCCACCACGCGCGCCGAGGCCCGCCAGCTGGTCGGCCACAAGGCTATCGAGGTCAATGGCGAGACGGTCAATGTGCCGTCCTACCAGTGCCATGCCGGCGACCTGATCACAGTGCGCGAGAAGTCGCGCACCCAGGCGCGCATCGCTGCGGCACTCGCGATCGCGACCCAGGTCGGGCTGCCCGAATGGGTCGAGGTTGATGACAAGAAGTTCACCGGTACGCTCAAGGCGTTGCCGGACCGCGATCAGATCCTGCCCGACATCAACGAAAATCTCGTCGTCGAGCTTTACTCGAAGTAACAGGTGACGGCAATGCAAGGCTCCGCCACGGAATTCCTCAAGCCCCGCTCCGTCAAGGTCACCGAGACCGCGGCGCGGCAGGCCCGTATCGTGATCGAACCGTTCGAACGCGGCTTCGGGCACACGCTCGGCAATGCGCTCAGGCGCGTGCTGCTTTCCTCGATGCCCGGCTGCGCCGTGACCGAGGTCGAGATCGATGGCGTGCTGCACGAGTACACCAGCATCGAGGGTGTGCAGGAGGACGTCGTGGACGTCCTGCTGAATCTCAAGCTGGTCGCGATCGAGATGCACAGCCGCGAGTCGGTTGAGCTGCGCCTGCAGAAGAAGGGTCCCGGCCCGGTCACTGCGGGAGATATCCAGGTCGACCATGACGTCGTCATCGTGAATCCAGAACTGGTGATCGCGAACCTGACGAAGCCGATGCAACTCGGCATGACGTTGAAGATCGAGCGCGGCCGCGGTTACCGGCCGGCAGTCCAGCGCCTTGAATTCGAGGAGCAGAGCAGGCCGATCGGCCGCCTGCAGCTCGACGCGTCATTCTCGCCCGTGCGGCGCGTTACCTATGCGATCGAGTCCGCGCGCGTCGAGCAGCGCACCGACCTCGACAAGCTGATCATCGACATCGAGACCAATGGCACGATCAATCCGGACGAGGCGATTCGCCGCGCCGGCAGCATCCTGAAGGACCAGCTGACGGTATTCGTCGATCTCGAGGGCCAGGGTGAGTCGCCGAGCCGCGAGTCTGGCCCGCTGCCGGATCCGATCCTGCTGCGCCCGGTCGACGAACTTGAGCTGACGGTCAGGAGCGCGAACTGCCTGAAGGCCGAGAATATCCATTACATCGGCGACCTGGTGCAGCGCACTGAGGTTGAGCTGCTTC
>JAOUGR010000331.1 GCA_029857655.1 Gammaproteobacteria bacterium
TTGAGGCGGAAAAGGCGCTCGTGCGCCGCGGCCTGCCGTATCGCGCGGGTGAGCGATGAGCGTTCCTGTCTCGCGCGGCATCGTCTGGTTCGGCCTGTACGTCGCCGTGGTGTTGCTGCCGCTCGGTGTCGCATTGGTTGTCAGACTTTCAGGCGGTGCGACAACACCGATGCTGCAAGGGCTGGCGATTGCTGCCGGCCTGGTCGCGTTCAGTCTGTTGACGATGCAGTTCGGATTGGTTGCGCGGATCAAGAGTGCTGCCCGGCCGTTCGGCAGCGATGCTCTGGCCTTGTTCCACCGACTGCTGGGTTCGGCCACGCTGGGATTCCTCGTGGCGCATGCGGTCTTCCTGATCGCATCCGGCTTGCCGCTGGATTCCCTGATTCCGGTTTCGACCGATGTCTCAACGTCACTCGGCGCCACTGCGCTGTGGCTGACGGTGCCGCTGATTGCCGTGTCGCTCTGGCGGAAGCGATTGCGGCTCGGGTACGGACTGTGGCAAGCCTCCCATTCCCTGCTCGCCGTTCTGGTTGTGCTGGCGGCCCTCGGCCACGTGCTGGAGGAAACATCGGTCCGGCAGGATCGCCTGCTCGCCATCGTACTTGTCGCCTATGCCGTGCTGTTCCTGGCGCTCTTGCTCGATTATCGCGTGCTGCGGCCCCTGCGGCTCCAGCGACGCCCCTGGCTGCTGGTAGAGAATCGGGATGAAGGCGCGAGCACGCGGACGCTGGTGCTCCGGCCGGTCGGCCATGACGGGCTGGTCTTCGAGCCGGGGCAATTTGCCTGGTTGTCGACCGGAAGCAGCGCGTTCGGCTTCGACCAGCATCCACTATCTTTTTCCGGCCCCGCCGTATCCGCGATGGCATCGCTTGAGTTCTCTGTCAAGGCGCTGGGGGACTGGTCGTCGAAGATTGTGCCGCAGCTCGCGCCCGGCGCAACGGTGTTTGTCGATGGCCCCTATGGTGCCTTCACGCCGGACCGGGTGCCCGCGCAGTCGTTCGTATTGATCGCAGGTGGCGTCGGGATTACGCCGATGCGATCAATCCTGCTGACGCTGCAGGCGCGCGGCGACAAGCGCCCGGTGCTGTTAATCCACGCAGCCCATGACCCGGGGCGCGCGATATTCCGGGATGAGTTCGCCGGACTTGCCGGGACGATGAACCTCGTGATCGTACCCGTGTATGAATCGCCTCCGCCGGACTGGCAGGGTGAACGCGGCTTCGTTTCAACGGGTCTGTTACTGCGTCATCTGCCATCAAGTCTGGCGCATGTGCAATTCTTTGTCTGTGGGCCGCCCGCGATGATAGATGACGTCGAATCAGCACTGCGCGGTCTCGGCGTCAGGGCGGAGCAATTGCAATCCGAGCGGTTTGACCTGGTATAGCCAAGTGCAGCATCGCATCGTACGTCGTGTCAGCTGGGGAATCGTCGCAGGTCTATGCGTTGCAGCCTGGTTATTCGCGATTGCGTTGCGGCAGCCCCCCGGCGGGGCGCCGCAACCTGCTGGCGAACCCGCGCCCGATTCCGCGGAATCGTCTGCATTCGTCGAGTACTGCGGCGCCTGCCATCATGCAAAGGACCTGGCGCAGACGCTTTCCAGTCCTGACGCCGCCGCGACGATGGTCCAGCTGCTGGGTCAGCACGGAATGGCCCCACTGCAGGATGACCTGCGCATCGTTGCAGAACTGGTCGAATTGAACGGCGGTGCAGTCCCCTGAATCAGGAATGCAAGGCGAAAACCGACCGCGCCGTCCTGAACAGCATGTGCTGGGTGACGCCGCCGAAGACAATTTCCCGCATCCTATTGCGCGAATATGCGCCCATGACTACGAGGTCCGAGTCCGTGTCGCTGCAGGTGGCTTCAAGCTCGCCTGGGACATCACTGCCGCGCGTTATCAGGCGCCTGGACTCGACCCCCCAGTAAGTCAGGTACTGGGCCAGGTGCACTGCTTTTGGCCCCAGACTGTTTTCGGGTCCGCAACTGCAGATGTGCACGGCACTGGCTTTCCGTAGCAATGGCAGTGCCGCAGATACGGCGCGGGCCGCCTCGACACTCTGGTTCCATGCCACGAGAATACGCTGCCCGCTCAACGGTGCCGGCGTCTGCGGGAGCACGAGCACCGGTTTGCCTGAGTGCAACAACGCGGACAGCAGGATCTCGGGGCCTGGTCCGCGGGCATTCTGCTTCGGACGTGAAACGACCGACATGTCAGCGATCGGGCCGGCGATGCAGAACAGCCTGTCTACCGCGCCAACCAGCTCAATCCATTGTGCGCAGCGTTGCTTGCCGAGGCGGGGACGCTTGACTGCTCGGTAACCATGCTCCTTGACGTGCCGCATGAACAGGTCACGCGCGTTTCTGCATTTCAGATCAGCCTCACGCGCTCCTTGCCTGGCGGGCAGCGGCGCCGCCCGCCCGACACGCAGGCGAAAGCGCGGCCCGCTGGGTGGTGAGTCCTCCGAGCGGTGAGGTCGCAAGTGGCAGCCCACAACATTGGCGGTCAAATCGTCGGCCAGATGGAAAGCGTGATCAAGCGCGATCCTGCATTCGGGCCGGTCAGCTACGGGAACCAGTATGACTCTCATGCGCCTTCACACCGCAGTTCAGCAACAAGGTCGTTCCAGCATAGCCCGAGCGACGCCGGGCGGGCCTGGCCACGATCTCCATTGTCGGGGCAGCGCATCCGGGGAGCAAGAAACCGCATTGCCCTAGCGCATCTCGGTTTCGATGAGGACGCCGGCTTGCCGGGCGACTGCGTCTTCCAGCGAAGAAAGATGCTGTTGCAAAATCCACTCGATAGTCGGATAGATCGCGCCCAAGGCGATCTCGCCCCCCAAAGACCGCGGCGTAGCCATGGTCGCGGCGAGCGACCTGCGCCTTGCGCGCGGACCGTATGTCCTGAAATTCAGCAGCTGGAATACGCTGTTCTGCGACGTCCTGGCAGAGGCCTTTCCAGCTTCGCCCTGGGTCTTCAGCCTGCGCGATCCGGTCGAAGTCGGCGTGTCGCTGCTGCGACAG
>JAOUGR010000333.1 GCA_029857655.1 Gammaproteobacteria bacterium
CCCTGGGCTTTGGCTTTCGCGCCCACCGCGTCGGCCACCCCGATCGCAAAGGCCGCGTCGAGAGACCCTTTGCCTATGTGGAACACAACTTCCTGCCCGGGCGCACCTTCAGCGACTTCGAGGACTTAAACCGGCAGGCACTCGCCTGGTGTCGCGAGGTGGCCAATCAAAAACCCAAGCGCGTGCTGGGCATGTCGCCCGAGGCCGCGTATGTGATCGAGAAGCCGCACTTGCAGCCCCTGCCCAGCGTGATGCCCCCCGTCTACGAGGTGTTCGAGCGCGTGGCCGATCTCTACGGCTACGTGTCGGTCGAGACCAACCGTTACTCCATCCCTGAGCGGTTCGTCGGCCAAACGTTGAGCGTCTACAAGTATCCCACTGAAATTCAGATCTTCTGCCGCGCCACCCCCATCGCCACCCATCCGCGGTTCATCAACCGGCGCGATGCGCGCAGTACTTTGCCGCACCATCATGTCATCGCGCAACGCGCCCCACGCGCGCCCGCACTCGAAGAGAAGCTGTTGCGCGGGGCGCACCCGATCCTCGATCGTTACGTCGCCGAACTGAGCGAGCGCGCTCACGGGCGCGGCGTGCGCCAGTTGCGGCGGCTGCTCGAGATGAAGCGCACCTATCCGGCCGAACCGTTCCTCGCCGCCTTGACGCAGGCCCTGCAATTCGGCTTGTTCGATCTGGGGCGCCTGGAGGCGCTGATCCTCAAGCAGGTCGCAGGCGATTTCTTCGATCTGGACGCCCAAGCCGATGACGATGCGTGATCAGCTGCACACACTGCTCAAACAACTGCGCTTAAACGGTATGGCCCGGGCGCTGGATGCCGAACTTGACCGTACCGAGCGCGAGGCCACAGCGGTCCCTGAGATTCTCTATCGGCTGTTGAGTGAGCAGGCCGCCTATCAGCGCGAGAGAAGCCTCGCTTATCGCCTGCAGGAGGCGCGCCTGCCTTGGCGCTGGACACTCGATTCCTTTCCCTTCGAACGCCAACCCGGCGTTAACCAATCCCACATCCTGACCCTCGCCGGCCTGGATTTCCTGCGCCGCGCCGAGAATGTCCTGCTCATCGGCGAGCCCGGTACCGGCAAAACCGGTATCGCCATGGGCTTGCTGCGCGAAGCCTGCCTGAACGGCTACAACGGGCGCTTCTACAACGCACAGGTGCTGCTCGATGAGCTGTATGCCTCGCTCGCTGATCGTTCCACCACCAAACTCATCACCCGCCTGAGCCGCTATCAGCCATTACTGATTGACGAATTGGGGTATCTAACGCTTAAACCCGAACAAATCAACGCCTTCTTTCGCCTCATGGACCAGCGCTATAACCGCGTCTCTACCATCATCACAACGAATTTAGAAACATCCGCCTGATACGAGTTGTTCCAGAAGAAGCCTCTGGTCGATGCGTTGCTCGATCGCCTGCAGCATCACTGCATCACCATCCGCATTGATGGCCCCTCGTTACGCAGCCCCGCGCCGCCAGCGCCTCCCGTTTCACCCGCCACCACTTCGGCCAAATCAACCACGCGCCGATCTGCTTCATCCAAATAGCATCTCGCTCGCCCACACGGCGACTTCGATCACCAGCTCTCCCCCATTTAGCAGTTCATCGTCACAAACAACTGCGCACTCGCCGGGTCCGGGTTTATAAGCGCACACGGGTCCGTTTCAATAAGCGCCGAGGGCGATACAGTCGTTCGTCGTAGATCGACTCCGAGGCCATCCCGAGCACATCTTCCAGCGCCGTTGTCCGGTACCCACCGCTCGGCAACATGCAGTTCACTGGAGGGCTCGCACAACCGCCCAATGGCCAGAATCGCAACTACCTCGGCCCACGCTACTGACTCGCGCCCTGCGGGCATCAACACGCCAAGCAATTGGTCGAGCTTCAACGCTCGCCACAGCAACCACCCCAGCCACACGGCACCAAACGCTCGCGAGCGCTCCAGACGAACTTTGCCCAGTTGCACCGGCACCGGCTCGCATGCTGCCTCATCCTCGAACAGGCAGCGCTGCGTATCCACGCACGCGCCCGCCGTAATGTTGCGAGCAAGTGCCTTGGCGTTTGCCCGGCCACGAGCGTCCAGTTCTCCCAGCTGGGCCACAGTCTGCTGAACAACCTTGCGACCCTGGCGTATCGAACGAACAAACGCCAATAGGCGTGCGTCTTGCCGTTCTTCCTCAGGCTCGTGTGTCGAAGGTACATGACACGATTGTCAACACCTGAGCATCACCTTCGCAACTCGAAGGTTGGCACTACATCGGCGTTTGCGTCGCTTAGCGCGCAAAACACAGCACTAACCACCAAGCCTAGCCCTACTTTCGCATTCCAGCGAGGCAAACTGGCGCGGCAAACCGGTTTTTCTCTCTCGGCATTCATTGCTTGAGGGGCCGAGCCGTCATACATGTAATAATGCTGGGGAACCATCGCTCCAGATCAAAGACCTTGACCGCCCGTCGCTGCTCGCTCGTCAGCTCTGGCGCCAGCATCACCGTCGGTCGTCGTCCCGCGCCCCCGGTCGTAGTACGCACCAGCGTCGCCCGGATTTCTCCTAAGCTTTCCATGGTCTTGCGTGCCGAAATCCCTGTCCCGAGCGCGATCTTCGCCAAACTCACGAGCATCAGCCCCACCACGCTTGCGAACGTATGCAGGCGTATCGATCCATCCGACCACTGATGCGACGGCCCCCAAGGAACTACGCCGCCTTTCTTCGACCTGCGAAACATCTCTTCGACATTCCACTGACCACGGAAGGCGCTCACAATCCGACCCGTGCTCCAGTGGTGCCGATCCGTGCATAGCACCCGTCGGCCGAGCCGTGTTGTCTCCAGACGATGTCGCAGAGCTGCATCGACTTGCCATTGAAACGTCGGCTTTTTCTCAGTGCCAGCAATCTTTGTCACAACGAAACTCGACAGATGCTCACGGGCGAGCGCCTTCTGGACTCGATGCGCGAGGTTGCTGCCCGAGATACGCTGCGCTTGGGCCAGCCGTTCGAGCTTA
>JAOUGR010000332.1 GCA_029857655.1 Gammaproteobacteria bacterium
CGATGCTGTCAATGATCCCACGGCCGGAGTTCGCAACGGCGCCACCGAAAACTACGAAGCCTACTTCGAGTTCCTGCGTGGGCGTGCGCTGCTCGCAAACGTACGCGTAGTCGATCTGCCTGCCGCGGTCAGTGCGTTGACCGCGGCGATTCGGCATGACCCGAAGTTCGCCTCTGCCTATGTGCTATTGGCGCGGGCAAAGACCTTGTTGGCAGAACAAAGCCCGGCTGGCGATCTGCAGAAAAGTTTTCCGCAGGCGATCGAGACCGCAATTGGCTTGCTCAATGAGGCAATTGAACTGAATCCGCAAAGCGGCGAAGCCTACGTCGAGCGAGGGTACCTGAAGTTGTATTTCGATGTTGCCGCGGCGGATGCGGATCTGAGGCGCGGCATAGCGCTTGCACCCAACTATGCGCGCGGCTATGAAGGGCTCGCGGCCGTGCTATTCCAGAGTGTCGCGCGGCGTCGTGAGTCCCTGGAGATGATCGAGAAGGCGCGCAGGCTCGATCCGCTTGATCCCCGCCTTGATGTGATCAAGTCCACCTACCTGCTTTGGGGTCCTGGCGACATGACGCAGGCTGCCCAGGTTGCGGAAGTCGTACTCGAACGCGACCCGCTGTACGTGCCGGCCCTGGTGCGGCTCGCTGACGTCCGCTATTGCCAGGGCAAGTTCGCGGAATCCGTGGCGTTTGCCGAGCAGGCGGTGGCACTCGATCCCGGAAACGACACTGCCTGGCGACATCTGGCGACGAGCTATCTCTCGCTCGGCGAATACGCTGCCGCGGAAGCAGCGCTCGGCCGCACCTCGGATGACAACGCCCTCGGATGGCTGCTACTGCACCTGTACCGAAAAGACTGGCGCAAGGCCGGCGAGGCTGCCTACGCTTTGATCAGCAAAGGACCGTCTTATCGTCAGATCGAGCCCCAAATCGCGCTCGCGATCCGCAAGCACGCGCGACTTAACGGCGATTACCCGCGTGCCATCGAGGCCCTCGAAAAATGGGCCTCTGTCACCTGGGATGGCGACGAGCCGATGCTGGAGGGACAGCTGGACATGGGCGTCGGTGTCGCCGCACTCGCCGACATGTTGACGGCTTCCGGTCAAAAGGACCAGGCACAGGCGCTGCTCGGTGAGCTGCTGGCCGCTACCGAGGTTCAGATCAGCCGCTATGGCCGCGGCGAAATCTGGCTCAATGGCGGCCGGGCCATCGCATATGCCCTGCTCGGACGGCCAGACGAGGCCATCGCGACGCTTCAACGCCAGTCACAGGTCGGCTTCCTGAGTCAAATATGGCGAATTACGCTTGAAGACGAGCCGGCATTCGACTCGTTGAGGGCGCGCAAGGATTTTCAGGCGCTGCTGGCGGTTGTCCGGGAAAACGAGGCGCGCGAACGCAAAGATTTCCTGCGCATGCGGGCGGAAGGCCAGGTACCGAATCGAAGTTGACCCTCGCTCAGGCTGATCGCGGAATAGAGAGTTACGAACCGGTACGGCTGCGGTACCAACAATTTGGTCCGTTGTTTGCGGCTTAGTACCGGCGCCTGGCCACAAACGTGCTACGCGCCTCGAGCCCGTCGAGGTTGGAGGCGATGACGGTGATGCGCAGCTCTGCTATTTCGACATTCAACGGTACCTTGCCCATAAATGCCTGCAGCCGGACGTTGAACCGCATCCAGTGCGGCAATCGACGCCCATCCTCGCAGCGGGCATGCAGGACCAGCACGTCGCCCGGCTCCGCGTCGTAGAACGTGGTCGGTGAAACCGGGTGCATGAACGACTCGCCGGGCGAATAGAGTAAGTCGGGAATGGGCTCGACTGCTACCGGCGCAACATTTACGACGTTTTCGCGCGTCTTGCGAGCGTAATCGCGCCCCATCACCGCCGCGAGTGCAATCCACACCAGTGCCAGCACCAGGTTCATCAATGCAAAATTGTGCGCTTGCCAGCTCAAGATATTGAGCCCGATGTACATCGCGATCGCCTGGATTAGGTCGCCAAAGCGCGAGAAGAACGTGTCGATTGCGGTCTTGCCCTCGTATTTCGAGTCGCGGTCGACCGGCAGAAAGAGCGCCTGCCGCGTGGTGTTCATCAGTGAGTAATCAATGCTGTTCTCCGAGAACTTGATCATGCGCACCAGATAGAAGAACGGGATAAAGCCGCCGATCACGTCGCCGAACATCGGCCCGAACGCCAGCAGGCCATATCCCAGCGCGAGGATGATTGGCTGGAACAAGAGCGCGCCGCGCACGCCGACGAGGTGGTAAATGCGTGAGACCAGAAACAGCTGGATAGCCAGACTGATCAGCGTTACCCAGAAATAGAAATTACCGTAGAACTCGGTGATGAGCGAGCCCAGGTCGAGTGTCCCGCCGCTCTCAGCGACGCGCGCCACGGCATGGGCTTTCGCGTAGTCCGCGAGGATGTATTCTCCCGTGGTATTGATCCAGTTGAGTAGCACCACGAACAGCGCCATGTGCAGCAGATAGCGATCGCGCAGCACCAGGCCGATGCCGCCGAGCAGCCGGGGCACGGGCCGGGAACGAACGATTTCGATTGCTCGCGATCCCGGCGGGATGGCGGCACGTTCCGGCGTAGCAAGGAACAGCGTGGCGCCGAGTGTGCAGGTCGCGAGGATCATGAGGCCCATGGGCGTGAGCCCCGTCACTGCCACCTGCGCGAGCTTGGAGCCGGCAAGGGCGCCCACATTGGCGCCGAGCATGATCACCACAAACAGGCGCTGGCCGCTCCTGACGTTTAACGAGTCCGCGGCGAAGGCCCACATCTGCGACACGACCAGGAGGCCGTAGATGCCGACCCAGATGAAGAACGGAAACGCGATGGGAACCTGATAATGGCTGAGCACGGCGAACAGCGGCAATGTCACCACGAAGAACACCGTCACCGCGCGCAGCAGGTCCGCGCCGTGGAGGTGGTGTCGCAACCGGCCATACAGCGGCACGACGAGCATCAGGACCAGCGCCATCACCGCCACCGCGTACGCGCGCGTCTCGG
>JAOUGR010000171.1 GCA_029857655.1 Gammaproteobacteria bacterium
CTTCGACCGCGCAGGCGACCGCCAGGTAAGTCTTGCCGGTGCCGGCCGGGCCGATGCCGAAGGTCAGGTCGTGCCCGCGGATTGCCGCCAGGTACTGCTGCTGGCTGGCGCCGCGACCGCGGATCAGTCCGCGCAGCGTCTCCACGGCGTGTTCGTCGGTCGCGGGCTGCGCCCCCATACCGCTCTCCTGGATCGCGAGGTGCACGTCCTCGGGCGTCACGGGCTGGTTGGCTGCGCGCTCGTAAAGCTGGCGCAGCACGGCCGCCCCGGCGGCCGCGTTGGCGCCGCGCAGCGAGAAGCGCCCGGAGCGGCGCCGGATCTCGATGCCCAGCCGGTTTTCCATCTGGTGCAGGTTCTCGTCCAGCGGTCCGCAGACCGCGGCGAGCCGCGCATTGTCCTCCGCGCCGAAATCGACGCTGGACTCGGGGGCGGCGTTCAAGCGACCAACCGGCCGCGCAGGGAGTTCGGCATCGCCTCGGTGATGCACACATCCGCGAAGCGGTCGATGAGCGAGGGCGGCCCGTCGAAGTTCACCCAGCGCATGTTCTCGGTGCGGCCTGCGAGCTGGCGCGGATCGCGCGTGGACGGCCGCTCGACCAGCACGCGCTGGACGCTGCCGATCATGCCGCCGCTGATGCGCCGCGCCTGTTCATTGATACGGGTCTGCAGCAATACCAGCCGCTCCAGCTTCAGTTCGTGCGGCACCTCGTCAGGCAGCGCGGCAGCCGGAGTGCCCGGCCTGCGACTGTAAATAAAGCTGAATGACTGGTCGAAGCCGACATCCCCGATCAGATCCATCGTCTGGCCGAAGTCAGCATCGGTCTCGCCGGGAAAGCCGATTATGAAATCCGACGAAAGGCTGATGTCAGGCCGCACGGCGCGCAGCCGCCGGATTTTCTGCTTGTACTCGAGCCGCGTGTAACCGCGTTTCATCAATGCGAGTATGCGGTCGGATCCGCTCTGCACCGGCAGGTGCAGGTAGTTCGCCAGCTTCGGCACTTCGGCATAGGCCTCGACCAGTGCGTCGGTGAATTCCACGGGGTGCGAGGTCATGAAGCGAATGCGCTCCAGTTCCGCGATGCGCGCAATGTGGCGGATCAGCGTGGCGAGATCGCAGATCGTGCCGTCAGCCATGGGGCCGCGATACGCGTTGACATTCTGCCCGAGCAAGGTGATTTCGCGCGCGCCCTGCGCGACCAGCCACTCGACTTCGTGGACGACCTGGCCGAACGGACGGCTCATTTCCTCGCCGCGCGTATACGGCACGACACAGAAGCTGCAGTACTTGCTACAGCCTTCCATGATCGACACGAATGCCGTCGCACCCGTAGCGCGCGGTGCAGGCAGGCGGTCGAATTTCTCGATCTCCGGGAATGACACATCGACCTGGGGCCGGCCGCTCGCCCGCAATGCCGCGATCATCCCGGGCAGGCGATGAATGGTCTGCGGTCCGAATACCAGGTCGACGAACGGCGCGCGTCCCAGTATGCCCTCGCCCTCCTGGCTGGCGACGCAGCCGCCGACGCCGATCAGCAATCCCGGCTTGTCCCGCTTCAATAGCCGCCACTTTCCGAGCTGGGAGAAGACTTTTTCCTGGGCTTTATCGCGGACCGAGCAGGTATTCAACAGGATGACATCGGCCTGCTCAGGCTGGTCGGTGAGTTCCAGACCGGATGATTCGCGCAGCACGTCGGCGATGCGCGCCGAATCGTATTCATTCATCTGGCAGCCAAAGGTGGAAATGTATAGCCGGCCGCTCATGTACCGCTGGGACCCCGCATCAAAAAAGGGCGCCTAGGGTAACGGTTTTAGCGCCGCCAAAGAAGCGCGGCAGGCTACCCGCCGGCGTCCCGGTATTTACGCAAGCTTTTGTTTTTTATGAGTTTACTTGTGACTGGTGGGACCGAAGGTCCCGGTCGCCATCGGCTCGGGTTCGGATCGCCTGAGGCTGCCGACCAGAAATCGCCCGGTGGCCGTGAAGCGGGCGCCCTCTGGCAGGGTATCCGCCATCGTGCGGCGCAGCTTCATGTGCACGGATTGCTCGAGATCCTGCAGCGGTCCCGGCTTCGCATAGAAATAACCCTGGCCCGCGACACAACCCAGTTCGACCAGTTCGCGCTGCTGGTCTTCGTGTTCGATGCCCTCGGCGATGACCTCGAGACCCAGCGTATCGCCCAGTGTGATGATCGCGCGCGCGAGTTCGGCGCCGTCTTCGACGCCACCCAGCCGCTCGATGAATGAGCGGTCGATCTTCACGATGTCGATCGGGAAGCGGTGCAGGTAGGCGAGCGACGAGTAGCCGGTGCCGAAGTCGTCGATCGCGATTCGCACGCCGGTTTTTTTCAACTGATTCAGTTTGACCAGCATGCTCTCGGTGTTGCGCAACAGGACGCTTTCGGTCACCTCGATGACCAGGCAGCCCGGATCCAGATGCGACTCTTCCAGTGCCCTGCTCACATCGCCGACCAGATCAGAGTCGCTGAGCTGGCCAACGGAGACATTGACCGCGAGACGAACCTGGCGGCCCTCCGGCAGGCGCGCCTGCCAGGCCTTAACTTCCGCACAGGATTGCCGCAGCACCCACCGGCCCAGTTCGATCATCTGCCCCGAGCCCTCCGCGATGCCCAGGAACTCTCCCGGCGCCACCAGGCCGCGCTTCGGGTGCCGCCATCGAACCAGCGCCTCGACGCCGAGCAGGTAACCGGAACGCAATTCGACAATTGGCAGGTAATGGAGCTGGAACTGGTTTTCGGTCAGGGCCTGCGCGATCTCCGCCTCGACCTGCAGGCGCTGATTCGCGACATCCGGCATTTCCGGGATGAAGACCACATGGCGGGCCTTGCCCTGGGCCTTGGCAGAGTACATCGCGGTATCGGCATTGCGCAGCAAGTCCTCCACGCCGTCATCGCGCGTCGCGAACGCGACGCCGACACTTGCGGAAACGCACAAGTCGCTGTTGAGGAACGGGAATGGTTCCCGCAGCGCAGCGACGATGCGCCTCGCGACCTCGACCACCGGTTCCTGGCTCGCCAGGTTCTCCAGCAGCACGGCGAATTCGTCGCCACCGAGCCGCGCCACGGTGTCGCCACTGCGCGTGCACTTGCTCAGGCGCTGGGCCGTCGCACTGAGCACGCGATCGCCCTCGCTATGGCCGAAACTGTCGTTGATCGTCTTGAAGTTGTCGAGGTCGACGAACAGCATTGCGACGCCGCGTTCGCTGCGCTTGCTGACGGCCAGGGCGTGCTCGACGCGATCACGGAAAAGTGCGCGATTGGCAAGAAGGGTCAGGGGGTCATGGAATGCGAGGCGCCGCAGCTGCTCTTCCATGTCCTTGCGGCTGATCGCCTTGCCGGAAACCAGCAGCCGCCCGCCCAGAGTTTCGATTGCAGGCGTGTCACGGCCGGCATCCGCCGTCGCGCCCGGGCTCGCGCCGAATGCGCGGCGCGCAAACTGCAGCACGGCCAGGATCCCGACGATCCAGGCAAGAAGGCGCGCAACCGCGGCAAGACTGCCGAAATACGGGGCCAGCAGGACGAGGCCGGCGAATGCGGCGCAAAGCAGCAGGAACCAGGACGGCAGGCGGGCAAACCATGTCGTCAAGGCCCTGCGCAGGCCACTGCTTGGCTGCTGGTCTGTTTCCAGCTCCATTGATACCGCTCCCGAACCCGGGCGAACCGATCTGATGGTGACTTAATATGGGTTGGCGGTACGCCAATCCGGTCACAGATCCGGCCCCGCCACCCGGCCGGCGCTTGCCGCAGTGCACGATTTGGCAGGAACGGGATGACGCCAAGGAACCGGATTCAGCAGCTACTGGACGCGGCCGACGTCTGGCCCGACGGCGGCCGTGGCTGGGACATCCGTGTTAATGACGAGTCGTTCCTCGACCGGGTGCTGGCCACGGCTCGCTTGCTATGGGCGAGAGCTACATCGACGGCAGCTGGGATTGCGCCGAACTCGACTCGATGTTGCTGTCCGCCGCCCAGATCACGCACGCCGTAGAAGGCCTGTTCATCATCGAGGACTGGCACAACTTCGGTACCGACCACGACCGGACGCTCATCGCGTGGCGGGACAACGTGAAACGCGCCTGGCAGTCGTTCGGCAAGCGCTACGACGAGCGCTTTCGCCGCATGTGGCACTACTTCCTGTCGACCTCGATGGCCGGCTTCCGCGCGCGGCGTTCGCAACTGTGGCAGATCGTGCTGTCGCCGCGCGGGTTTGCGCGGCGGATACGTCGCGCCGCGCTAGGGAGCCCTAGAACGGGATGTCGTCGTCGAAATTCTCGGCAACGCCGGCAGGTTCCGCGCGCGGAGCACGTTCTTCGCTGCGTTCAGCCGCCGCCGGCCGCTGGCCGCCGCCGGCGCTGCGGCCACCCAGCATCTGCATTTCATTGGCGACGATTTCGGTCGAATAACGGTCCTGGCCTTCCTTGTCCTGCCACTTGCGTGTGCGCAACTCGCCCTCGATATAGACCTGCGAGCCCTTGCGCAGGTACTCGGCCGCAATCTCGGCCAGGCGATCGAACATGACCACCGTGTGCCACTCCGTGGATTCCTTGTTCTCGCCGGTCTGCCTGTCTCGCCACTGCTTGCTGGTGGCGATGCGGAGATTCACGACCGCCTTGCCTGATGGCATGGCCCGGCTCTGCGGGTCCTGCCCGACGTTGCCCAGAAGGATCACCTTGTTGACGCCGCGTGACATGGCCGTCTCCCCGCCTCTTGTTGTCGATGGCTCATTGTAGTCGCCGGCCTGCCCGCGGCACACCTTCAAATGGGTGAATTCAGGGGCTTTCGGAACGGCCGGCCACCGCGAGCCAGCC
>JAOUGR010000141.1 GCA_029857655.1 Gammaproteobacteria bacterium
GGCGGCCACTCCGGCCAGCAGGAACACGCCGGGCATCCCCGCCGCGCTGCCCAGCAGCCCGCCACCCAGGATCCCGCCGGCGAAGGCACCGCCAAACTGGCAGGTCGAAAACACTCCCAGGGCTGCGCCGCGCGCCTCTTCTCCCGCCGCCCGTGAAAGACTGGCGGGCAGGCGCGCCTCGAGAAAATTGAAGGCGCCGAAAAAGATCACGAGCGCCACCGCCAGGGCGATGAAATTCAGGTAGCACAAGGCAAGCGCGACCTGTGCGCCCGCGAGCAGCAGGACGCCGGCAACAACCGTCCGTGCAGGCCGTGCGCTGCGTTCCGACCAGAGCAGCAACGGCACGGTCAGGGACAGCGAAGTGGCGAATACGGCCAGGTAGAACTCCCAGTGCCGCGGCGTGGCGATTTCATGCACGTCGTGCAGCGCCTGGGGAATGGCCACGAAAGTTGCGGTGAGCGCCAGGTGCAGCACGAAAATGCCGGCGTAATGCGGCAGCAGGCGGCGGGTCAGCACTGCCCGCCAGGACTTGCGGACCTGGCCGCTTGCGCGCGCCGTTTCCCGCGGTACCGCGAACAGGATGAGCGCGAGCGCGACGATTCCGAGGCCCCCGACCAATGCAAATATGCCTGCAACGCCGATGACTCCGGCCAGCAACGGCCCTGCAACCAGCGACGCGACAAAGGAAATCCCGATGCTGATGCCGATGAAGGCCATCGCCCGCGTTCGTGAAGCCGCGCGCGTACGATCGGCAAGCAGCGCCATCACCGGCCCCGATACGGCGCCCATTCCCTGCACGGTGCGCGCGATCACCAATGCCCAAGCGGTCGTGGCGAAATATCCGAGCGCCGAGCCGCCGATGTGCAGCAGCAGGCCAGCCACGATCAGGGGGCGCCGGCCGAGGCGGTCGGACCAGACCCCGAAAGGGATTTGCAGCAGTGCCTGCGTCAGGCCGTAGGCGCCGACCGCGAGCCCGGCGAGCAGGGGCGTTCCTCCGGGCAGTGAGCCCGCGTGCAGGAACAGCACCGGCAGCAGCAGGAATAGCCCGAGCATCCTGACCGCGTAGATGACGGCAAGCGTCGCGACACTACGGCGTTCAGCGGGCGAGAGCGCCGCGGCAGACTCAACCACCACAGGAAATCCCTTTGCGGCGCAAGGAACGGGCCGGTTATTCTAGCAGGCTCGCTGCGCCCCACTTGCGCAGCGCCAACGGGCGGCAATGACGACTACCATCCAGATCCGCGGCGCGCGCACGCACAACCTGCAGGGGATCGACCTCGATCTGCCGCGCGACCGGCTGATCGTGTTCACGGGGCTTTCGGGCTCAGGCAAGTCCTCGCTCGCCTTCGACACGATCTACGCCGAGGGCCAGCGCCGCTACGTCGAGTCGCTGTCGGCCTACGCGCGCCAGTTCCTGTCAATGATGGAGAAGCCGGACATCGATTCGATCGAGGGCCTGTCGCCCGCAATCTCGATCGAGCAGAAATCCACCTCGCACAACCCGCGCTCGACAGTCGGCACGGTCACCGAGATATACGACTACCTGCGACTCCTGTACGCGCGCGCCGGCATTCCACGCTGCCCCGACCATGGGCTCGACCTCTCTGCGCAGACTGTCAGCCAGATGGTGGACCAGGTGCTTGCACTGGCGGAGGGCACGCCGCTGGCACTGCTCGCGCCCGTGATCGCCGGTCGCAAGGGCGAGCACCAGCAGGCGATCGATGAACTGCGCGGCAAGGGCTTCGTGCGCGCCCGGATGGACGGCAAATTCGCCGAGCTGGACCAGAAGATCCGTCTCGACCCCAAGCGCAAGCATTCGATAGACGCAGTGGTCGACCGCTTCAAGGTGCGCGCCGACCTGCAGCAGCGGCTGGCGGAATCCTTCGAGACCGCACTCAGGCTCGGCGAGGGTGTCGCCCGCATTGCGTTCCTCGAGGAACCGAAACGCGAGGAACTCGTTTTCTCCGACAAGTTTGCCTGCAATGTCTGCGGCTATTCGCTGTCGGAGCTGGAACCGCGCCTGTTCTCGTTCAACAACCCGGCCGGCGCCTGCTCCGGTTGCGACGGCCTCGGTGTCAAGCAATTCTTCGATCCCGAGCGGGTCGTGACGCATCCGCAGTTGTCGCTTGCCGGCGGTGCCGTGCGTGGCTGGGATCGACGCAACGCCTATTACTACCAGATGATCCAGGCGCTGGCCGATCACTACCACTTCGACCCCGAGGCACCCTATAGCGCCCTGCCGGCCCGCGTGCACGACGTGCTGATGCAAGGCAGCAGCGGCGAGGAAATCGAGTTCCGATATTTCGATTCGCGCGGGCGAACGACCCGGCGCAAGCACAAATTCGAGGGCATCCTGCCGAATCTCGAGCGCCGCTATCGCGAAACCGAGTCAATGACCGTGCGCGAGGAACTCGCGCGTTACCTCGGCACCCGCCAATGCCCGGATTGCGAGGGCGCGCGGCTCGCGCGATCGGCGCGACACGTTTTCATCGGTGGCGTCGCCCTGCCCGCGATTGCGGCCCTGCCGGTGCGCCGTGCGCTCGAGTTTTTCACCACACTGCGTCTCGAGGGCTGGCGCGCGGACATCGCGGCGAAAGTGGTCAAGGAAATCGCAGATCGCCTCGGGTTCCTGGTCGATGTCGGGCTCGACTACCTGACGCTGGATCGCAGCGCGGAGACGCTGTCGGGCGGCGAATCACAGCGCATCCGGCTGGCAAGCCAGATCGGCTCGGGCCTGGTCGGCGTGATGTACATCCTGGACGAGCCGTCGATCGGCCTGCACCAGCGCGACAACCAGCGCCTGCTCGACACCTTGCACCGGCTGCGCGATCTCGGCAACACCGTCATAGTCGTCGAACACGATGAAGACGCAATCCGCCAGGCCGACCATGTCGTAGACCTGGGATTGGGTGCGGGCGTGCACGGCGGGCGCGTGATTGCACAGGGCACACCCGCCGACATCGAGGCAAGCCCGACGTCGCTGACCGGGCAGTACCTGTCCGGACGGCGGCGCATCGAGATCCCGGCGACACGCAGACAGCGCAATCCGAAGCGCGCCCTGCGCGTGCGCCTGGCGACCGGCAACAACCTCAAGGCCATTGACGCCGCCTTCCCCGTAGGGCTGATGACCTGCGTGACCGGCGTGTCCGGCTCCGGTAAATCAACGCTCGTCAATGACACCTTGTATCGCCACACGGCCCGCGAGCTGGATCTCTCCTCGGAGCAACCCGCGCCCTGCGCGGGCGTCGACGGCGTCGGCGAGATCGACCGCATCATCGACATCGACCAGAGCCCGATCGGCCGCACACCGCGCTCAAACCCGGCCACCTATACCGGCCTGTTCACGCCGATCCGCGAGCTGTTCGCCGGCACGGCCGAATCCCGCTCGCGCGGCTACAAGCCGGGCCGCTTCAGCTTCAATGTAAAGGGCGGCCGCTGCGAGGCCTGCCAGGGCGACGGCGTCATCAAGGTCGAGATGCATTTCCTGCCGGACATCTATGTTTCCTGCGATGTCTGCAAGGGACGCCGCTACAACCGCGAGACGCTCGACGTGCGCTACAAGGGAAAGAACATCCGGGAGGTCCTCGAGATGACGGTCGAGGACGCCTGGCCCTTCTTCCAGGCCGTTCCCACCATCGCGGGCAAGCTGCAGACCCTGCTGGACGTCGGACTCTCGTATGTCCGGCTCGGCCAGAATGCGACGACGCTTTCAGGCGGTGAAGCGCAACGCGTGAAGCTCGCCAAGGAACTTTCCAAGCGCTCGACCGGCCGTACCCTTTATATCCTCGACGAGCCGACCACCGGCTTGCACTTCGAGGACGTCAAACACCTGCTCGCAGTGCTGCACCGGCTGCGCGATGAGGGAAACACCGTGATCGTCATCGAGCACAACCTGGACGTCATCAAGACCGCCGACTGGATCATCGACCTGGGCCCCGAGGGCGGCGACGGTGGTGGCCGGATCCTGGCCGAAGGCACGCCGGAGCAGATCGCGCGCTCGGCGGCATCATACACGGGCCGCTACCTGAAGCGCGTGCTGACGCGCGCAAAGAGCGCGGCATGACGACCCGGAAATCGCGCTGGCTGGTGCTGCCGCTGCTGCTGCTCGCCGCCGGCAGCGCGTTGGCGGGCCAGATCACGGTCAACTCCGCCTGGGCGCGCACGACAGCGCCCGGGGTCAGCATGGGTGTCGTCTATTTCCACCTCGAAAATGGCAGTACCAAGTCGGACCGCCTGCTCAAGCTGAACACATCCGTCGCCGCGAGCGCTGGCGTTCACCGCACGGAAATCGTGGACGACATCGCGCGCATGCGCGAGGTCGCGGTGCTGCACATCGCGCCGGGCGAGAAAGTCGAGTTCGCGCCGGGCGGTTATCACGTGATGCTGATGGGACTCAGCAAGCCACTGGTCGCCGGGCAGAAATTCAAGTTGGAGCTGGTGTTCGAGGTCGCCGGGTTGCGTCGAGTCGAGGTCCTGGTCCGGGACTGAAATCAGCGCGCCGGCGCGGTCGCGCCACGGTAGGTCGAGAATTGGTGCGCCACTTCGCCGTGGGCGCGGCGCTCGCGGAAGTCCCCATTCGTGTACTCGGCGACGACGCGGCGCCAGAAGCGGATTGCGCCGGGATTCCTGGCCTGCTCGGCGATGGTCCACTCGCCGGCGAAACGCGAGAACAGCAGCATGGCCGCACCGCGCCCGACGCCGCAGCGGCGAAATGACGCGCCGACGAAAAATTCGCTCAGCCGATAATGGCGCTTGCGATCATCGGCGGCGGTTTCGTGCTGGACCAGCGCGAAACCCGCGAGCTGATTTTCACGCAGGATGACGAAGGGCACGGAGCGCTCGTCGCGGAACCAACCCTGCACGAGCTCGGCGATGCTCTGGCCGGTAACCGTCAGCGACGGGAACACACCGGTCTGGTCGGCAGCCAGGTCGGCGAGATAATCGCCATAGGCCTGCTCGATCCACTCGCGATCCTGTTGCGAGGCTTTCGCCTCTCGAATGCTGATTGGCATCGCGTACCCCGAAAAAGAGCGGCCGGGGGGAAGGTCGCGGGCTTACCGCGCCATCCGCCCGGCCGATTGGCCTTTTGCAGTCAGGACTTACTGCTGCGGAGCAGCGGTGTCTTCAGCAGGGGCCTCGGTCGTCGCAGCGGCATCATCCATGGCGGCTGGCGCGACTTCGGTCGCAGCCGGAGCAGCTTCTTCAACGGCCGGAGCAGCTTCTTCCTGCTTGCCACCACAGGCGCCCAGCACGAGGGCAACCGCAATGGCGCCCCAGATCTTTGCATTCATCGTCTGTTACCCCAGATTCGTTCAGTGAGAAAGGGAAGGTCAGGTCCGCGGCGAAAACATCGTGTTTTCAAGATTCGGTGATTCGTCGCGCCGGCGGATTTTAGCGGTATTCCGGCGGACTTGAAAGGTCGCCAATTGGCGACAGTTGCCGCGTAAAGTGGCTTTGGCGTGGCGATTGGCGCCGCCAGCGGCTACGCTTCAATGAGCTTGCGTGCGAGGGACAAGGGATGTCGCAACCTGCAATTTCGGCGCTGTACGTCGACCACCTGCGGGAGCTCATGGCCAGAGCCGACCGGGCGCTGGCCGCGCAAGCTTACGATAGCCTGATTGTCGCCTCCGGCAGTCCCAAGTACCTGTATCTGGACGACAACAGCTATCCCTTCAAGCCAAACCCCCGATACCGCTCCTGGGTGCCGGATGGCAGCCCCGACTGTTTCGTGGTCTACCGCCCCGGCGGCCGGCCGAGCCTCGTATTCCACCAGCCGGACGATTATTGGTACCTGCCGCCGGCCCTGCCTAGCGGTTTTTGGGTGCCTTCTTTCGACCTCAAGGTAGTCCGTTCTCCAGCTGAATTGCGGCAATTCACTGCAGGTGGAGGTCG
>JAOUGR010000334.1 GCA_029857655.1 Gammaproteobacteria bacterium
AGCTCGCTGTGCAGCCGGTGATCCGAGTCGAGGATGTGCAGCGTCGCATTGTGCTCGCGCGCGAACCTGATGCTGTTCTCGACCGGCACGACATCGTCGCGCCAGCCATGCACGATCGCCTTCGGGCAGGGTGCCGGCTTCGCTGTGAGTTCCTCCGTGCCCGGCATGTAAAACGCGGGCGCCATCAGGAACAGGCCGCGCGCGTGCAGAAGCGCGGAAGCACTGGTAGCCACGTAACCGCCGAGACTCGAGCCGACCAGCACGAGGTCGCCGCGTATGTCGCGGCAGAAACTCAGCAGCCGCGTGACCCGGTCGCGCGGATCGGTGACACCCCGATAGTCGACCGAGTCGACATTCCAGCCTTCGCTCTTGGCGACCTCGGCCATCGCGGAAATCTTGGTTCCCCACGGACTGCTTTCCAGCCCGTGTGAAAACACCACATGACGACTCGGCATGATCGGCTCCCGCCCCCTGTCGAACCGATGGTATCAGTCCCGGCGCGGCCGCCACAGCAGGGCGTCGAGGTCATCCGTCATTTCATGGGCCGCCAGGTCTACTCGACCATTGCGAAACCGGACGCCCTCCTGCTCCAGCTTCTCGCGCTGCAACCGGTAAGGTCGCGATCCCGGTGGAAAGCTGATGGCGCCGCGCGCATTGACGACGCGATGCCAGGGCAGGCGCAGACCGTCCGGCGCCACCTTCAGCGCGTGCCCGACGAGGCGTGCGCGACGCGGCAGGCCGGCGCGCCTTGCGATGCCGCCATAGCTCACGACCTGGCCACGCGGAATCCTCGCGACCTCCTTCCAGATGCGTTCCAGCAGCCTGCGATCTGTGCCGGCCATCACCGATGATTGTAGCCGCGCCGTGATATCGTCCGCCTGCCGTGGACGAGCAGGACGACCGCACCCAGATCGACCCGAGGGCCAACCCCTGGGCGATGCTGGCTTCATTGCCGCTGTTTTCCGGATTGCCCAAGGAAATCATCGACGCCGCGGTCGCCGAACTCGAGTGGATCACGCTGCCCGGCGACAGCTTGTTGTTTGAGGCCGGCGAACCCGCCGATTCCGTCTACTTTGTGGTCAGCGGCTGTCTCGGCGCCTTCAGCGCCGGCGGCAAGCTCGTCGGCCGCATTGCGGCGGGCGAAAGTGTCGGCGAGATGGGGTTGATCGTGGCACGTCCGCGCGCCGCAACCGTGCGGGCACTCCGCGATTCGGATCTTGCGCGGCTTTCGTCCGGCACCTTCGAGCGCGTGCTGCTCTCCCATCCCGCGGCCATCCTGCGGCTCGCGCGACTTTCAGTCGAAAGGCTGCTGGAGAACGCCCCGGCACGCAGTTCCGCGCCGGCTGCGCCGCGCACGATCACGGTCATCCCCTACGATTCAACGATTGACGTCGCAGGGCTCGCCGCAAATCTGGTCAAAGCACTGACGCAGCTCGGCCGTGTTGATCTGGTTGGCAGCACCCGGGCCGGCGGGCACAGCAGCCAGTGGTTCCATGAGGTCGAGTCGCGTAACAACTTCGTCGTCTATGTCGCCGGGCCGGGTGACACCGCATGGAACCAATTGTGCGTGCGCCAGGCAGACGTGCTGGTGCTTGCGGCACGCGCCAGGGACGAGGCCGGCCCCTGGTCCTGCCTCAACCGGGATGCGCACGCAAGGCAGCGCGCCGAGCTGCTCCTGCTGCACGAGGGCGCCATCGTCAATGGTGCGTCCGCGCGCTGGCGCCCTACCCTGCCCGGCGCACCCTGCCACCACCTGCGCGGACCCGCCGACATGCCGCGCATCGTGCGCCTGATGACCCACCGGGCGGTGGGGCTCGTATTGTCAGGTGGCGGCGCGCGGGGATTCGCACATCTGGGCGTCGTGCGGGCGCTGCGCGAGAATGGCGTGCCGATCGACATGATCGGCGGTTCGAGCATGGGTGGCATCCTCGCGGCAGGCGTCGCGGCAGACTGGACCAACGAAGAGTTGTTCGAGCGCTTCCGCCGCAGCTTCGTGGAAACGAATCCGCTCTCGGATTTCACATGGCCGCTCGTGTCCCTGGTCTCGGGCCGCAAAGTCGGTCAGTTGCTGCGCCGCGAACTCGGCGACATCGACATCGAGGACCTGCCGCTGCCGTTCTTCTGTGTTTCGTCGAACCTGACCAGTGGCCGGGTAGCGGTGCACCAGCAGGGGCCACTGTGGCGCTGGCTGCGCGCCTCGGTGGCGATACCGGGCGTGCTGCCTCCCGTGTTCCACGGCGGGGAAGTGTTCGTGGACGGCGGAACGATGAACAACCTGCCCGTGGACGTCATGCGCGCAATGAATCGTGGCCCGGTGATCGGTGTCGATGTCGCCACCGACCCGACATTCACCTCCGATATCGACGCAACGGAGGCGCCGCCGCTGTGGAATCTATTCCGGCGCCAGCGCGGCCGGCGCAAACGACCCAACATCCTGCAGATCCTGTGGCGCTCGGGCATGGTCAACAGCACGACCTCGAGGCAGGAGAATCGCGGCCAATGCGATCTGTTGCTGATGCCGCCACTGGAATCGCTCGATCTGCTCGACTGGAAGTCGTTCGCGCGCGCGATCGAGATCGGCTATCGTCATGCCTGCGAACGGCTTGACGCAGGGGGGCTGGATCTGCTGAACCCCCCCCATCCATGACCGGCATCCGCGGCTGGCAGTTCTGGATCGACCGCGGCGGCACATTCACCGACATCATCGCGCGCGCCGGACGGACGGCTGATCGTCGAGAAGCGCCTGTCAGAGGATCCACTCGCCGACCGCGACCCAGGTGTTGCCGGTGTGCTGGCACTGCTCAAGCGTCATGGCGGCGTAAATCCCATGATCGAAGTGATCCGCATCGGCACGACTGTCGCGACCAATGCGCTGCTCGAGCGTCGCGGCGTGCCGACTGCATTGCTGATCACCGCCGGGTTTGGCGATGCACTCGCGATCGGCTACCAGAATCGGCCGGAGCTGTTCCGGCTGCGGATAGACCTGCCACCGCCGC
>JAOUGR010000335.1 GCA_029857655.1 Gammaproteobacteria bacterium
TCCACGCCCGGCGACGCATCCAATCAGCGCTCACGATCATGTGTCGCCTGCCGACCATGGCTGCGGGTCACCGCCACCCTGACCTGGCTTGGATAGCTCAGGCCTCATTATATTCCCCCGGGGGGGGCGGCAAGTACGACCTGGTCGACTGACTTGGACCGCCCGGCGCCGGGTTCTGGACAAAATCACCGGCCTGAGTAGGCTGCGCGGGTAGGGGGCACTTAATCATGAACACAAAGCCTTGGGCCGGGCTCTTTGCCGCGGCCTTGGTTTGCCTGTGGGCGTTCACCGCTGTTGCGCAGGAAACGCCCATTCCGAACCAGCCGCCGGATGCGCCGGCAATTCCGCCGGAACCTGAAACCGCCGATCCTGGCGTCGGCATCGTCGAAGAAACCGCACCGGCAACCGAACCCGCGCCCGCTGAGGAGCCCGCACCGGCAGCCGAGCCCGCAGCCGTCGAGGAATCCACAGCGGTTCAGAATGCCGCTACTTCACCGGACGCTGCTTCCGCCGTGGATACACAGGAGCCGACCGGGCCTGTCACGGCTGCGAAAACCGGTGCCAAGCGAATCGTCGTGCTGCCCGTGGAGTTCACGGTCTATCAAAAATCCGTAGCCGGCCTCGAGGCCGTGCCCGACTGGTCCGAGACCGCTCAATACGCGCTCGGGGATGCGGCGGGCAAGATGCTGCAGCTCGACAATCGCTTCAATATCATGGCGATGCCGACCTTTGAAGGCGAGTCCGAAGGATTGCTGCGCGAGCATATCGAGTTGTTCAAGATCGTTGCCGATTCGGTTACCAATCTCATCTCCTACGGTGGAAAGGCCTGGCAGGAGAAACGGACGAATTTTGACTACACGCTTGGCGATGGGCTCGCGTTCCTGGCGGATGAGGCGCAGGCGGATTACGCGCTGATCCTGGCCGGTGCCCAGATCAAACAGACCGGCGGCAGCGTGTTCATGCAGCTCCTTGCCGCCGCCGGCGGCTATGTGGTACCGGGTGGCGGCACTTATGTCGTTACCGGTGTCGTCAATCTTCGCAGCGGCAACGTGGCGTGGCTCAACTGGAAGACGGGCGGAGAAGTCTTCGGCATGACCGGCAGCGACGTTCGGGATCCCGCTACCGCACTGGCCGTGATCAGCAAGATGTTTGAGGAGTACCCAAACAGCAAGCTGATCACATTCAAGCCGTTCTGATGTCCAGTGCCACCCTGATTGTGGCTCGTGCGGCTGTAGTGCTCCTGGCGCTGCAGGTTTGTCCCGCGCACGCTATCGAGGAACAGGAACAGCGGGCGCGGATCGAGTTCGAGACGAAAAAGGGCGAGTACCAGATCGCACACAGCGAGTTGCTGTTCAAGGATCCCGAACTCAACGCGTATCTGCAGGAAGTGACCGACCGGCTTTTCCCCGACATGAAAGGCAAGCTGCATGTCCGCGCCATTCGGGATCCGAACTTCAACGCCTTCGCAGTCGCGACCGGCGGCGTGTATTTCAACACCGGAACATTGCTGCGACTCGACGACGAATCGCAGCTTGCCTCCGTGCTGGGGCACGAGGGGACGCATGTGACGGCGGATCACATGTACCGGAGTGTTCATGCGGCAAAGAGCGCGTCCGTGTTTATGCTGCTCGCCGAATTGACTGCAGCCGGATTCGGGGTGCCGCCGGAACTGGTCGGCCTCGTCGGTTATTCGAGCATAATGGGATTTTCGCGCGGCTTTGAACGTGAGGCGGATCGCGGCGGCTTCGACCGCATGTCGCAGACGGGATATGACGTACGCGGCGGGGCGCTGGCATTTGATCGCCTGGACCGCGAGTTGAGCGCGCGATTTGTCGAGCAGGGTCCGTATTTCTTCGCGAGCCACCCGAATGTCAAGGAACGCGTGGCGAACCTGGCCGAGTTTGGTGGCGGATCGCCACCGGACGGCGAGAGGGATGTCGATCGCTACCTTGCCGTCACGCTGCGCGCGCGACTCGACGCGCTTGCGCAGATTCACCGCAGCGGCGACGGCAGGACGCTGGTGTTCCTGCTTGAGGACGAGAAATTGCTGAAGTCGTTCCCACCGGAGGCCCGGTACTACCTTGCCGAGGGTTTTCGCCTGCGCGCGGAGAAAGCCAAGCGCCCAGGGAAAGACAAACGTTCCGTGCAGGAAATCGAGGCGCAGCGCGCCGCCGATGCTGCGCGGGCCGCCGATGAATACAGGTTGACGATGGAACAGGCTCCGGACTACGCCCCGGCCTATGAGGGCCTCGCAATGCAGTACTACCGCATTGGCGACAAGGGCCGCGCGCTCGACCTGTTCAAGCGGTATGTCGAGCTGAATCCGGACCCGAAACAGACCGGTTACGCGCGCCAGTACATCGAATCACTCAGCAAGGAGCTTGCGCCATGAGCAAGTCGCAAATCCGCATCCTCGCGCTGCTGGCCGGAATGGCCGTTGCCGCACCGGCGGCGGCGGCGTGGAAGATCGTCGCGGAAGGGCAGCCATTCACGCATAAGGCAAGCGGCTACTCGATCCAGTACCCGGCCGGCTGGCGCTACATCAAGATGCCATTCGGCGACGAGACCGTGGCCACACGCGACGGGCCGGCCCTGCAAAAGATCTATGTCGATTTCCGCAAGCACAAGAAGGCGTTCCGCGCGCTCGGCAAGGACGCCACGCCGGAGATGATGCCGCAGGAGCTGGCCGAGAAGATCGTGCAGGAGATGGAAGCCGCCGGTTCATTGCAGAACATGCAGGTCCTGTCGAACGAGCCGACCATGCTCGCGGGGCGGCCGGCATTTCGCGTCCATATCAGTTTTCGCACATCCGTGGACGCAGGATCCGTTCGCTACGAGGGTATTGTCGTCGGCGCCAATTCACCGCAGGGCATCTTCCTGGTCGGTTATGGTGGGCCAGTGCTGAACTACTTCGCGCGAGACGTCGAGAGCTATGACAGGACGCTCGCAACTTTCGCGATCGCCGAGGTAAACAAAGGCCGCTA
>JAOUGR010000336.1 GCA_029857655.1 Gammaproteobacteria bacterium
CGCCTGCGCTTCGGCAGCCAGGTCGACCGCCGGTGCCTCGGGCGCCGGTTTCGCGCAACCGGCAGCCAGCACACCGCAAGCCGCCGCCACGAGCATCAAATTTCTTCCACGCATGAAACCTCCCCAGGTTCTTGATTGTTCAGGTAAATCCTGCCGCGCGCCAGGCCGGTGCCCGGCCTCGCGGGGCAACCATCTTAGACTTCGGCGCGGAAATGGGAAGTGCGGCCGATGGTCATGGCTTGCGGCCGGTGTTCAGCGACGGATTGCGATCGAAGAAATCGAATGGCCGCAGCTTGAAGTCGTGCCAGAGCACGGGCATCACCGGCCAGTCCTCGGCGCGCGGAACATGGTGCATCCCGATCGTGTGCCAGAGCACGATATCTTCGTTCTCGATCGGCCGGTTGGCGGCAGTCCACTCGGGAAGCCCTTTGCCCGCGAGGCTGCGCGTCGGGTAGTCGCCGGCCGCATAGCGTTCATCGGCACGATACGGGGTCACCCACAACGCGTTGCTGATGAAGCCGGCGCGCTTCAAGGTGTAGTCGTCGCGTGTCACGGGTCCCGAGGACATGCCCGGCATCAGCTGGTAGCTGGTCGGATAATCAACGGCATTCTTGCGGTTCTCGCTCACCACCCGCCACAGCGCGGGTTCCATCATGTCCGAATGCAACCGGGCGTCGTGCTCGGTCTTCGCAGGCTTCCGTTGCGTGACCCAGATGCTGCCCCGCGGATGGCCGGCGGCGAGTCGCTCCTCCTTGAGCAGGTCGCGGATGAAGGAATTGCGCATGCCATCCACGTCGAGATCCAGCCGGAAGCTGAAGAAGTGATCGTGGTTGACGGCGACGACATTCTGGTCGACGAAGCGGCCATAGGCATCCGCGCGTGGTTCGCCATGACTCGCATCACCGGCATTCGCTTCCTTCACCATCTTGACTTCGACGATTCCGGTCGCGCCGATGGCGACCCGCATCTGCCCATCGGACTCGAAGATCCAGTCGATCACGTAATCGTAATTGCCGAGCAATGCGGTCCAGCGCGACACCAGTTCGCGCTTCGGCCTTCCATCGTCGCCGTGCCGCCAGTTGACGTCGCCGGCATAGCGCTCGAACAGGCAGGCGACGCGTGGCTTGTCCTTCGGGTGACCGTCGTCTTCGGTGATGATGCCGTTGAAGAAGACTGCATTGTCGGGGCAGTCGATGCCAGGCGTCATGGAATTCGCGAGGCCGCTTCTCGAGTACTCGCCGGCGTCCAGGAAAGTGCGCGTGTACCAGTTGCGGTCCGGATCCATGTAAGGCACGAAGATCTCGGACAGGTTGCCCTCGTACAACACCGGGCGATCGTTGTCGCCGTCACGCCAGGTCACCGTCGAGATGATCGTGCCCACGCGGTCATCAGGGCGCATATGGAAGCGCCACCGGTCCCAGTGGACGACATGGCCGTCGAGCCTGAATCCAGGACCGTGCGGCTGGCGTACCTCGATGGGCGAGGAAAACGCGCGCAGCGGACCGATCGTCGCGTCGTCGTAATCGGCGTTGGTCCGGGGAACCGGCACGGCCGATTCGTCCGCTATTTCGAGGATCTCCATGCTGTCCAGGTCCACCGTGACCACCAGGCCCTCGATGCCGCGAGGCCAGTCGTTGCGGATTCCGGCTTTCAAAGTGCAGAACACCATCGCGATGCGCCGGTTTGCATACTTCTGCTCGTCCAGGTGCCCCAGCGGGCCGGTGCCACAGTCCACGAACAAAGCATGTTCGATGCCGCGTTTGCGCAGTGCGGAGAGGAACTCCGGCCGCTTCTTCAGTTCCTTGATCAGGTCCGGCCTGAAATCCTTTTTCAGCCAGGGAGCATGCACCCCGTCGATTTCCTTCCAGGTGACTACGCCTTTCCGGTCGAGGTCCACGACCGCCTCGAAGACCTGCTTGCCCTGGCGCCCATAAACCTCCGCCTGGCGCGGCAGTGCGAGGCCCGGCTCGAATGACCAGACACGGTCCTTTGCCGGCGGTTTCAGCGCGACGCGATTGAAGGTAGTGTCGTCGTCGAGCTTGTCCGCGGACTGCAGGATTTCGAGAACGGCCCATTGCTCCTGCCAGGTCAGTGGGTCCAGCGGATGCCGGTCGCTCGCGAGGCTGGCATGTGGCGCAAGGCAGGTCAGCGCGCATCCGAGCGCCGCGGCGTATCGGCTGGTCATGGGCATCTCCCTGAAGAGCGTCCGCGGAGCCTACGCTTCAGATGGATGCAAACGCAACAGTCGGTATACTCCGCCGGCCCGCAAGCAAGAACCACAGGGTTTCGTACAGTGGTCTTCAATTCGCTCACATTCATCGTGTTCTTCACGGTCGTGCTGCTGCTGCACCGGCTGCCGATTGCGTGGACGGCGAAGAAAGTCAACCTGCTGGTCGCGAGCTACATCTTCTACGCGGCGTGGAATCCGCCGTTCGTCATCCTGTTGTGGATCTCGACCATCGTCGACTGGTTCATCGCGCGTGGTATCTACGCGGCGCGGGACAAGGGCAGGGCGCACCGGCGCGCGTGGCTGATGATCTCGGTCGGAGCCAACCTCGGCTTCCTCGGCTTCTTCAAGTACGGCGAGTTCCTGCTGCAGAACTGGCAGGTGCTGATGGCCTCGCTCGGGATCGCCTATGTGCCGCCGGAATGGAACATCATCCTGCCGGTCGGCATTTCCTTCTACACGTTCCAGACGATGTCCTACACGCTCGACGTCTATCTCGGGCGCTCGAAGCCGCTGAATTCGTTCCTGGATTTCTCGCTGTTCGTGACTTTCTTCCCGCAGCTGGTCGCCGGCCCGATCGTGCGCCCGGGCCAGCTCGTGCCGCAGTTCGAGTCGCCGCGCCAGGCGACCCGGGACCAGTTCCTGTGGGGACTCGGCCTGATGATCCTGGGCCTCTTCATGAAGGTCGTGATCGCCGACAGCGGGCTGGCGCAGTCCGCCGACCTGGTATTCGGCTCGCCCAGGGCGG
>JAOUGR010000337.1 GCA_029857655.1 Gammaproteobacteria bacterium
GCATGGGTGATTGGCCTTTCGAGAAAGAGTTGGTTGTCGCGGCGCCGCTGCGCATCGGGGGCTCAGGTTGGGGGCAGGTGGCAGGCCACGCAAAGCTTGTTCCCGTCGGGGTCTCGGAAGTAGGCGCCATAGTAGTGCTCGTGGTACTCGGGCCTCAAACCCGGTGCCCCCTCGGATGCGCCGCCGTTGGCGAGCGCAACGGCGTAGGCGCGGTCTACCACCGCTCTGCTCTCGGCGAGGAACGCGACCATCTGCCCGTTTCCGGCCGCATGGGGCTGTTGATCGTAGGGCCGGCCGATTAGAAAGAGGGGTCTGGGACCCGGGCGCGACTGCCACCCGGCCCACGGGCGCTCGCGCTCGCAGAAGCGGGCCTGGACTCCCAGAGCAGACATCAGCGAGTTGTAGAACGCCAGTGCGCGTTCGAAGTCGGTTACGCCGACGAAGAGGTGTGAAAACACGCGGTGCCTTCGAGATGGTGACTCGACGCCTAACGTGCCCGGCAACCGGCGCGCGCGGGCCAACCCACGCACAGGGCGGCGCGTCCGCGTACACCGGGGGGGCTAGACGGCGCCAAGATCCTTCTCAAGCAGTTGGAACGCGGACCGCGCCGAGTAGCCGTGCCGTCGATAGAACTCATTGGCACGCCGGTTCGCGCTGCCGATTTGCAGCGAGATGTTTGTGCAGCCGTGTCGAACCGACTCTGCCTCAGCCTCGGCCAACAACTGCGACCCGAGACCTGAAGCACGATGCTCGGGGACGACGAAGAACTCATCGATTTCCGCAGTCATACCCCGGTGCTCGAGGCTGAAGACGTAGACGAGGCTCAAGTACCCGACCGATCGCTGCGCCTCCATGGCCACCCAGACTGCGCCAAGGCTCGGCGAAGACAGCAAGCGTTCCAACTGCGCTTGCACGGCATCAGGCGCAAAAGCGGGAATGCCCTCGAACTCCCAGTATTGGGCAACGAGCACCAGTAGCGCTGCGGCATCCCCAGGACTCGCTCGCCGAACGATCATGGTATGCGCCGTCTAACGTTCGAGGTAAGCGGCGACCGGAAGCGTGCGAAGCACGCTGTAGGGCGTCCGCTTGACCGAGTGGTCAGACCGCATTTTTGCTTGAAGCGCCACTCTGAACCAGGCTCAGCAGAACACGGCCGTGTACCGCGCCAACAAGGGCGCCGGCAACAAGGATGGCCAGGGCTACCAAGGCCGCGACAGTGGTAGCGTTGGAAGTGAGTTCGTTGGCCTGTGCACCCAGGAAGATGACAGGCATCCCGAGGGCCCATGCCAAAGCGTTGGCGGGTAGCCACAGCCATGCTTTGGATGGCAAAGCTTTGCGCAGACTTAGCCACTGAAACGCGGCTAGCAGAGGCCCGGCAACAGCGCCAAGGCCTGCGGCAAGCAACAAGACGAGGGCGATCGGCGGCTCCGCCTGCGCGCTGGTGTCGCCTCGTTGCATGAGACTGCTTACGGTGCTTGGAACCATGCCGAGAGTCCAGGCGACCAAGGCGCCGACGATCGTGGCCAGAACCCAGCCTCGAATAGTTGGAAGAAGCGAGCGAAGGACATGCCGCTGGGCAAGACCAACGACAAGACCCTCGAATGCACCAAGAAGAATGAAAACAGCAGCGAAGGCGAGGGCCTGCCCGGTATTGGTCGGCTCGCCGGCGCGCTGGAACACGAAGAAGCCGATGGCCGCCACTGTGCCGAGCCCGAGGAGTTCGCCCAGCGCATTTGCGGCAACCCAGTGCTGCCAGAACCTATTGCGCCAAAAGCCTGCGGGATCTGCGGTCATGCGGTCTAACGTCCCGCATGAGCGGACGGCGCCAGGGTCGCGAAGCGACGCTGACGACGGTCCGCCTCGATGCGGCGGTTAGGCCGCATCTTCAGCGAAGCTCCTTGCGGACGACCAACTTCAAGCCTGACCAGACCTCGCTCACGGCGCAAACTTTTACGTCTACGAACCCAAGCGGGAGCGCCAGTTCGCGAACTGTGTCTTCGGTGATGTCAGTTTGCACTTTCGATGCCTTCTTCGGCCAGGAAACCCACACCACAGCATCGCTCTTGATGGATTTGCGCAGAGCCACGAGCTCCGCCTCTAGGGATGACTTCTTGTCGCTGAAGACGTGAACGATATCCGTGTGACGGGAGACCTTCTTCTCGAAAACAACGCCCGGCGCGACAGGCTTGAGTAGCTGGGCGTAATTGTCTGGCGCGCACTTTGTGACAACGCGGCTGCGCTCGCTGATACCGAGTTTCTTGGCGAGTGGCGTACCTGAGTAGCCAGCGGGCTTCGAGCGCATATGCGGCTTAACGTCCCGCATGAGCGGACGGAGCCAGCGCGCAGCGCCGGCGACTGTCCGTCTCGATGCGGCGGTTAGAGTGCAAGATCATCAGCGCGATCTCTTCCATTTGCCGCCACTACCATGATACGTCTCAGCCGTGAGCTCGAACACTGATCCACACTCGGGACAGTCAAAGTAGTAGTCCAGAGCATCCGGATATGGACCGGCCGACTCCAATGCCGTGAAGTCCGGTTGACCAATTAGCACTCGGCTAGACTCAAAGAGGTTGTACTTCAATTGCCCTGCAGCGACAGCAGTCTTCAGTTTCCCCAAAATGCGCGCGAGATCAGACGGAAGGCGGATATCAACCTCGATATCGAAAGTGTCGCAGCGCTCGCACGGCACAGTGGTTCCTTGCACTCTAACGAATGAAAGGGACTTCCCCTACTCGAAGCGGGCCGAAGCTCGCACGGCATCGAGGTGCCAAGATTGACGTGACGTCGTTCAATCTGAAGACGAGAGGGGAAGTCATGGAACAGATTACTACCGTGGGGATCGATCTGGCAAAGAGCGTGTTTTCGTTGCATGGGGTGGATGGCGCGGGCAGGACGGTACTGCGCCGGACGGTGCGCCGCGATCAGCTCGAGCGAGTGGTGGCGGGGCTATCGCCGTGCCTGATCGGG
>JAOUGR010000042.1 GCA_029857655.1 Gammaproteobacteria bacterium
CGTAGCCGCGGCGATTGAGGAAGATGAGCACCTGGCCGGACGCAGCGAGGTGTCGCTCGATTGCCGCCAGCGCCGGCTGCGAAAGGCCGTCGCGCGCCGCGTGCTGGCGCAGGTCGATGACCGCTAAACGCGGCTTGCCCGCGCGGCCGGTGCGCTCCGGCAGCGCGAGTTTCGTGTAACGGCCCGCTGTCGCATTGGCAAGGCTCTCCAGAGATGGTGTCGCCGAACCGAGCACCACCGGCACGCCCGCGCGCGAGGCGCGGACGATTGCGAGGTCGCGCGCCGAATAGCGGAAGCCATCCTGCTGCTTGTAGGAGGAATCGTGCTCCTCGTCGACGACGACCAGGCCGAGTGACGGCATGGGCGTGAAGATTGCCGAACGCGTGCCGATCACGACGGGCGCGGCGCCTGCCGCCGCGGCGCGCCAGGCCGCAAAACGCGCGCCATCCGCCATCGAGGAATGCAGTGCCACGACCGGAACGCTCAGCCGCTCCTGGAAGCGAGCAACCAGTTGCGGTGTCAGTGCGATCTCGGGCACCAGGACGAGTGCCCCGCGCCCCGCGGCCAGCACGCGCTCGATCAGCTTCATGTAGACCTCGGTCTTGCCGCTGCCGGTGACGCCATACAGGAGCCATGCGCCATAACTGTCGATGGCAGCACCGATAGCATCGCAGGCCGCGGACTGATCGGCTGTCAGCACCGGTCCGGCGCGCCCGGGTCCCGCGCGCGGCGCCGGTTCCGGTCTTTCCAGCGATTCAAGCCAGCCGCGTGCGGCGAGTGCCTTGAGCGCATCGCGGAGGCGGGCTTGCGAGATCGCTTCCATCGTCGCGTCGCCGTAGCCGATCAGCTCGATCAGTTGCTGCTGCCGGCGGCCGAGGCGCGGTGTCGTCGTCAGCGCTTCCCGTCCGCGCCCGGATAACCGCCATGCGAGCTCGCGGCGTTCCGCGCTGCCGCCCTCGCGCAGTGCAACCGGAATAGCGGCGAACAGCACTTCGCCGAGCGGATGGTGGTAGTAATCTGCGGCCCAGACGAGGAGCGCGAGAGTGACGGGATCCCACAGGGGTTCCGGGTCGATGATTTCGAGCGCGCGCTTCAGGCGTGAAGCAGGCAGTTCGCTTTGGCTGGCAATGGAGGCGATGACGCCGACGGCGCGCCGCTTCCCGAGCGGGACGCGCACGCGCTGGCCTGGGGCCGCGGATGCACCTCTACCCGCCGGCGGAAAGTAGTCGAATTTCCTGCGCAGCGGCGTATCGAGGACGACTTGCAGGATGGGGCTGTCAGTGCTCAAAAATGTGTTTATTATCAATAAGATGTGTGGATACGGCGGCGGACGTCAACGTTCCGGCGCAGCGCACGTTATATCACCGTGGCGCCGATTCCATTCGAGCGATGCGCGTGCGGGAGGAGCCGGTGATCGGCTCTGCTACGCTTTCCTGGCCGATGCCGCTGATCGGCGGGCGTGAGGCGCGGGAGACGGCAGTGGACCAGGAGCGTGCACTCGAGCGATTCCTGGCCGGCGTCGAGAAACGCGCCTTCCGGATCGCGAAGCTCTCGCTCCGCGACCACGACGATGCGCTCGATGTCGTGCAGGACGCGATGATCAGCCTGGCCCGGAATTATTCGGGACACCCGGAAGAGCAATGGCGGCCATTGTTCTACCGGATTTTGCGCAACCGGATCACCGACTACCAGCGCCGCCGCCGCGTGCGGCGGGGCGTGATCGCCTGGTGGCCCGGCACTGCACAGGATGACGGGCCGCCGGACCCCGTGGAGTCGGCGCCGGATCCATCGGGCACGCCCGATGAGAAGCTCGAGGGCGAGCAGTTGCTCGAGCGCATCGGCCAGGTACTGGCGGCCTTGAGCGGCCGCCAGCGCGAGGCATTCATGCTGCGTAACTTCGAGGGTCTCGATGTGGCGCAGACGGCGATCGCGATGGGCTGCTCGGAAGGCAGCGTGAAGACGCATTACTTCCGCGCAGTGCAGGCGCTGCAACAGGAAATCGGGGAATGGCAGACATGAAAGAACGTACGCAGAACATTGAACGGAAGAGCCGCGAAGCATTCGAGGAAAGTGTCGCCGCGCTCGATGGCGCGACCCGGTCGCGTCTCGCGCGTGCCCGCGAGCTGGCGCTCACCGAGGCAAGGCGCCGCTACCGCCCTTCTTTTTCGACCTGGGTGCCGATCGGCGCCGCGGCGGCTGCGGCGGTGATGGCCATTGCGCTGTGGAGCGGCAGTCATGTGGGGCCGCAGGCGGCGGAGCCGGCGCTGGTCGCGCTCGAGGAATTCGACATCATGGCCGCGGGCGATGATCTGGACATGATGGACGAGGACCCCGCGTTCTATGCCTGGGCGGTGGAAGAAACCGCCGATGGCGTGGGTTGAGGATGAGTCGCCGCGCCTGGATTGCCGCGGGACTCCTCGCGCTGCCGGCCGCGGCGGCCGAGCCGCCGCCGGACCCGGAATTCCTGGAGTTTCTGGCGGAGACGGCGGACGAGGACCAGCAATTCGCCGAGTACGTGGAGTCACGCAAATTTGAAAGCGAGCTGCGAAAGGTCGAGGAAGAGCGCGCGGCTGGCAAGGGTGAGGACCATGAACCGTAAGCTGATCTGGATACTTGCTGTCTGGTTTGCATTCGCAGCGCCTTCCGTGGCGGCTGCGGAGCAGGAGCCGGGGGGCGGTGTTGCCTGGGAATCGCTGACCGACGCACAGCAGGAGCTGCTCGCAGGCCAGAAGGGGCAGTGGAACTCGCTTCCGCCCGGGCGCCAGGAGGCCATGGCCGTCGGCTCGGAGCGCTGGCTCTCCATGAACCCCGAGCAGCAGGCGAAAGCCCGCGAGCGCTGGAGCAAGTGGAAGAAAATGACGCCGGAGCAGCGCGCTCACCTGCGCGAGCGGTGGCAGCGGTTCCACGAACTGACGCCGGCGGAAAAGGAAGCCCTGCGCGAAAGATACCGGCGCTTCCAGTCGCTGTCGGACCGGCAGCGCGAGGCATTGCGGGAGCGCTGGAGGCAGATGACCCCCGAGCAGCGGCAGCGCGCGATCGACAGGCGAACACCGCAGCGACGTCCGGCGCCTGTGCCGACGAACCGGCCTCCGCGCTGACCAAGACCGGCTCGCACTCGACGCCCCCGCGTGGGAGGATATTGGCAGCCAACATCTAAAAACGCGGGTGCCGTGATGTCCAACGCAAAACTGAAGCGCTCGAACGACCGGATGATCGCCGGTGTCTGCGGCGGCATCGCCGAATGGCTGGGCTGGAAGGCGGACCGGGTCCGTGTGGCCTACGTGATCGTGTCCATTCTGAGCGCGGCGTTTCCGGGAATCATCGCGTACCTGCTGTTATGGCTGCTGATGCCTGATGCCGACGAATGAACCGGCGGGTCATCGAACTCTACGACGAGTACACGCACGGCAGGCTCGACCGCCGCAGTTTCCTCGTCAGGCTTGCGTGCCTGGCGGGGAGCGCCGCTGCTGCTGCAGCGCTGCTGCCGTTCCTGGAGAACCGCTATGCACAGGCCGCAACCATCGCGCCGGACAATCCGAAGCTGAAGACCGGGCGCGGCCGATTCGATACGCCGGACGGCGCGGTCACTTACTACATCGCACGGCCCTCTTCGCGGCTGAAGAAGCGGCCGGCGGTCGTCGTGATCCACGAAAACCGCGGTCTGAACGCGCACATCGAAGACATCACGCGCCGGCTCGCGCTCGCAGGTTTCCTCGCCATCGCGCCCGATGCGCTGTCGGCGTCGGGGGGCACACCCGCCGACGAGGATGAGGCACGAAAGCGGATCGGCGCGCTAGATTCGGAGGCGACGCTCCGGCGCTATGTCGCCGCAATCAGGCACGCGGCAGATCATGAGCGCAGCACCGGCAAGGTAGGTTGCGTCGGCTTCTGCTGGGGCGGCAGCATGGCGGGGCGATTGGCGGCGAATTCCCCGGATCTCGCGGCTGCGGTCGTCTTCTACGGCATGCCGCCTGTGGCCGATGAAGCTCTGCGCATCCAGGTACCGCTGCTCCTGAACTACGCCGGGCTCGACAAGCGCATCGATGATGCGGTGCCCGCCTTCGAAGCGACGCTGAAATCCGCCGGCGTGCGCTATGAGCTCTACATGTACCCCAATGTCGACCACGCTTTTCACAACGATACGAACGCGGCGCGCTTCAACGCCGCCGCCGCGGTGCTCGCCTGGAAGCGCACCGTCGAGTTCCTGACGCGCGAACTCCGCTGACGGTTGATTGCAGATCCCGGCCCGCGCTTCTCGGCCGGGCGGGGCTCCCTCGCTCGTTCAGTCCGAACTTATTCAGTCGCTCGGGACCCCGCCCGTCCAATTCGCGCGGGCGCGGCGCAGCGGTCGGCCGGGTGGCGAGCGAGCGAATAAAGATCGGCTGAGCGAGCGAGCCAGCCCGGCTGACCATGGCGCGCCGTGCCAGCCCGGCCCCAGCGCGCGGCAACAGCGTCCTAGCCGACGGCCTTGATCGCGTGAATCAACTCGGCGGCGACTTTCTGGGCGTCACCGTAGACCATGCGCGTATTGTCGAGGAAGAAGAGGTGATTCTCGATGCCCGAGAATCCCGCGCCCTGGCCGCGCTTGATCACCAGCACATTCTTGGCCTTGTCGGCATTCAGGATCGGCATGCCGTAGATGGGACTGCTCTTGTCGGTGCGCGCAACCGGGTTCACGACGTCGTTCGCGCCGATCACGAGCGCCACGTCCGCGGTGTCGAATTCTGCATTGATTTCGTCGAGGTCCGCGATCAGGTCGTAGGGCACGCCGGCCTCGGCCAGCAACACGTTCATGTGGCCCGGCATGCGCCCGGCGACCGGGTGGATCGCGAAGCGCACCATGACGCCCCTGTCAATCAGCAGCTGGCACAGCTCCCAGACCTTGTGCTGCGCCTGCGCAACCGCCATGCCGTAGCCCGGTATCACGAGGACTTTCTGCGCAAACGCCATCATGACGCCGGCGTCGGAGGCCTCGATCGGCTTCAACGCGCCGGTCACGCCTTCGGCAGCGACCACCGGGCCTTCGCCGAAGCCCGAGAACAGCACGTTGCCGAGCGAGCGGTTCATCGCCTTCGCCATCAGCTGCGTCAGCAGCGTGCCGGCGGATCCGACCACGATGCCCGCGATGATCATCGCGGCGTTCTCTAGCACGAAGCCCTCGAATGCGACCGCGAGCCCGGTGAAGGCGTTGTACAGCGAGATCACGACCGGCATGTCGGCGCCGCCGATCGGCAGTGTCATGGTGATGCCCAGGAGCAGCGCGAGCGCGAAGAACAGCACGACCGTCTGCATCGTGGGATGGCCGGCGACGACCAGCGACGCGCCGATCGCGAGGGTCGCAGCGACGATCAGCAGGTTCACGACCTGCTGGCCCTTGAAGCGGAAGCTGCGCTTGATGAGGCCCTGCAGCTTGCCGAAAGCGATCAGCGATCCCGAGAAGCTGACCGCGCCGATGAATGCACCCGCGGCTGCCAGTGCGGTGACCACGGGCCCGTGCGCGGCGACCGATTCCGGCTGCGCTGCGGCCATGCGTAACAGTTCCACCGCCGCAATCGCCGCCGCCGCGCCGCCGCCCATGCCGTTGTAGAGCGCGATCATCTGCGGCATGTCGGTCATCGCAACGATGCGTCCCGACCACCAGGCCAGCCCGCCGCCGATCGCGATAGCCGCCAGCATCAGCGGGAAGTTCCCCATGCCGGGATAGAGGAAGCTCATCACCGTGCCGATCAGCATGCCGACGCCCGCGACGACGATGCCGCGCCGCGCCGTGACCGGCGAACTCATGGCCTTCAGGCCCATGATGAAAAGGAAGGCGACCAGCAGGTAGCTGGCGTCTATTAGGAGCGTCGCGACATTGTCCGGTAGAAGGCCCTGCATCACGCAGACTCCTTCGGCTTGTTCTTCTGCCCGCTGGACCGGAACATCTCGAGCATGCGTTCGGTCACCACATAGCCGCCGACTGCATTGCCGGCGCCCAGCATCACGCCGACGAAGCCGATGATCTGCTCGAGCAGGGTATCGGCGCGGCCGAGCGCGACCATCGCGCCGACCAGCACGATGCCATGCACGAAGTTCGAGCCAGACATCAGCGGCGTGTGCAGGATCACCGGGACGCGCGCGATGACCTCATAGCCGGCAAACGCCGCCAGCATCACGATATAAAGTGCGATCACGCCTTCCATTACGCGGTCTCCACGGTCTTGCGGGTGGGTTCGTGGCGGATGCTGCCGTCGTGTGTGACGCAGGAGGCCGCGAACACTTCGTCATCCCAGTCGATGGTCAGGACGCCGGCGGCCAGCGCCGGCTTGATGAAGTTCAGCAGGTTGCGCGCATACATCTCGCTGGCATGGAATGCGACCGAGGCGGGCAGGTTGACCGGCCCGATGATGCGAACGCCGCCGTGATCCACGGTTTCGCCGGCGCGGGTGAGTTCACAATTGCCGCCATTCTCGGCCAGCAGGTCCACTATCACAGCACCCGACTTCATGCGTTCGACGGCGGCGCGGCTAATGATGCGTGGTGCCTGTCTGCCGGGGACACCGGCGGTCGTAATCACGCAGTCCGCCGCCGCGATGCGTGCGTCGAGCACCTCCTGCTGCTTCTGCTTTTCCTCGGCAGTCAGTTCGCGCGCGTAGCCGCCCGCGGCTTCTGCGGTGACGCCGGTCTCGACGAATTTGGCGCCCAGCGACTTGATCTGCTCGCGAGTCGCGCTCCTGACGTCATAGGCCTCGACGACCGCGCCGAGCCGGCGCGCAGTCGCTATGGCCTGCAGGCCGGCGACGCCGGCGCCGATCACCAGTACCGTCGCCGGGCGGATCGTGCCCGCAGCCGTCGTCAGCATCGGGAAGAACTTGTCGAGCGCCGCGGCGCCGATGAGCACGGCCTTGTATCCGGCGACGGCCGCCTGCGAGGACAGGGCGTCCATGGACTGGGCGCGCGATATGCGTGGCACCAGCTCCATTGCGAAGCTTGTTATGCGGCGGTCGCGCAGCGCGCGGACCAGCGGTACCTGCGCATGGGGAGCGAGGAAACCGATCAGCGTGGAACCGGTCTTGAGGCGAGCGGCGAGCGCGGGACCCAGCGGCTGGACCGCCAGCACCAGGTCAGCCGACTCCAGGACGGCATCCGCCGAATCAGCGAACGAGACATCCTTGTAAAGATGGTCCGGAAACCGGGCGCTGGCCCCTGCGCCGCGCTCGATCAGGAGTCGCGCCCCCAGGGCGGCCAACCGGGTCGCGACCTCGGGCACCACGGCCACGCGGTTTTCGCCTGGCACGGTTTCCTTCAGCACGCCAATCGTGACTGGCATCAAGTTCCTCCCTGGCTTGCTTGGCCGCACGGTCGGTTGGATCGCGGCGCGTTGAAAAATATCACAATTCCCGTATTGTTTGCGGTTTCGGTTACCGTAGTCGTCTTGTGAACCCAAGAATGCACCAATCAAAGCCGCCGGCCACGTCGGCGGAACAGGAACTGGCGATCCGGCTGTCGCAGCAGGTGCTGCGCACGGACGCCTCCGGCATGCCGCTGGAATGGATCGACTACAAGGAAGCGGTCCGTCTTTATTGCCTCGGCCAGGTGGCCTATGCCTTCGGCAGCCGGCTGTACGAGTTGCATGGCGGCACCAATGCGAAGAGCGGCCGCCAGACCGTCATCGAGGTGAACTCGATGATGGCGACGCAGGGCAGTTCCGGCAACCCCGGCAGCCTGCGCGGTGACTACGTTCCTCCGCTGAACAACGAAACCCTGTTCCGGCGCGATGCGCACCTTTGCATGTACTGCGGCGGCCGTTTTACGTCGCAGCAGCTCTCGCGCGATCATGTGCGGCCCTTCTGCCAGGGCGGCAGGGACGCCTGGAACAACGTGGTCGCAGCCTGCCGGCGCTGCAACAACGCCAAGGCCTCGCGCACGCCGGAACAGGCCGGCATGCAGCTCCTCGCCGTGCCGTTCACGCCGACCTATGCGGAATACATCTACCTGAAGGGCCGGCGCGTGCTGGCCGACCAGATGGAATACCTGCTCGCCCATTTCCCGCGCACCAGCCCGCTGCACGCCCGCATCCAGCGCTTCCGGCAGTGAGCGCGAAAGCGCGCGAGCCGGTCTACCTCGTCGACGCGAGTTTCTTCGTGTTCCGTGCCTACTACTCGGTGGGTCTGGAGATGACCGGTATCGACGGCGAACCCGTCAACGCCCTGTACGGCTTTAGCCGCTTCCTCGGCGATCTGCTCGAACAGGCCAAGCCCGTGCACATAGCGGTTGCCTTCGACGAAAGCCTGGCTAGTTCCTTCCGCAACGAGATCTATCCGGCCTACAAGGCCAACCGCGAACCGGCGCCGCCCGAGCTGAAACGGCAGTTCGCCTGGTGCCGCCAACTGTGCAGGCATTTCGGCATCGCCGAGTTTGGAAGCCCGACCCACGAGGCCGACGACATCATCGGCACAATCGCCGCCCGTTTCCGCAAGCGCGGCCACCGCGCCGTGCTCGTGACCCGCGACAAAGACCTGGCGCAGCTGATACACGCGGGCGACGCCTATTGGGACTGGGCTGCCGAACGCCGCCTCGAATATGACGACATCGAGGGGCATTTCGGCGTGCGTCCCGAACGCATGGCGGACTTCCTCGCGCTGGCGGGCGATTCGGTGGACAACATTCCGGGCATTCCGGGTGTCGGCCCGAAGACCGCAGCAGCGCTGCTGCGCGAATTTGCATCACTCGAGGAAATTTATGATGGGCTCGAACGCGTGGCCTCACTCCCGATCCGCGGCGCCAGCAAACTCGCCGCAAGACTGACCACGCACCGCGACGCGGCGTACCTGGCCAGGCGCCTGACGACCATCGCCTGCGACATGCCGATGGAAGTGACGGCCGAGCAGTTGCGCCGCCGCAAGCCCGATCTTGCCGCGCTCGAGGTCTTCTACGATCGCGCAAAATTCGGTGCGATGCTGCGAAAGCAGGCGCAGCGCATCGCCGATCGCGCATGAGCGGGGAGCTTGCCGCCGCGATGGCGGCGGCGCTCGGACGCAAGTTCGCCGCGGCGCCCGAAGCGACGGTGCGGGGCGGCAGCATCAATGATTGTTTCCGCTGGCAAACCGATCGCGGGCCGGTATTCGTCAAGCATGCGCCGCTTGCGCGCCTTGCAATGTTCGAGGCGGAAGCCGACGGCCTCGCGCGGCTGCGGGAGGCGGGCGCGCTGCGCGTGCCCGAGACCCTTGCGCTCGGTCACTCGGATAGCGAAGCGTTCCTGGCGCTCGAATGGCTGGACATCGTCGAGCCAGATGCCGGAGCGGAAGAGAGATTCGGCGAAGCGCTTGCCTGGCAGCACAGGGTTGTGGGCGCGGGCCATGGCCTCGCTCGAGACAATTACGTCGGCGCCACGCTCCAGGGCAATGCCGCGACGGAAGACTGGGTGAAATTCTGGCGCGAACGGCGCCTGCAACCCCAGCTCGAACTCGCTGCAGCCAATGGTCATACGGGACGATTGCAGGATCGCGGCCGCCGCCTTGCCGAAGCGATGGACGTGTTCTTCGCGAGCTATCGGCCGGTAGCATCGCTGCTGCACGGCGACCTGTGGGCCGGCAACCGGGGCGCGCTCCGCGACGGCACGCCGGTCGTGTTCGACCCGGCGGTCTATTACGGCGACCGCGAGGCGGACCTCGCAATGACGGCCTTGTTCGGGAGTTTCGGCCCAAGGTTCTATTCAGCCTACGCAGCGACCTGGCCGATGGACCAGGCCGCGGGCACGCGTCGCGCGCTGTACAACCTCTATCATGTGTTGAATCACCTGAACCTTTTCGGCGGCGGCTATCGCGCACAGGCCGAAGGCATGATCGACCAGTTGCTGGCAGCCGCCGGGCATTGAGCGGAAGCCAGCCGGGGAGGAAACTTGGAACTGAAGCTCATTCCACTGTCGGGCCATGTGGAATATCCGCCCGACGAGATGCTGGCGCGTGCGCGCGATTTTTCCGACGCGCTGCAACGACGGCGCACGGTGCGTGATTTCTCCGACCGGCCCGTGACGCGCCAACTGATAGAACACTGCCTGCGCGCCGCCGGCACAGCGCCATCGGGGGCGAACCAGCAACCCTGGCATTTCGTCGCGGTGTCGGATCCGGATATCAAGAAGCGTATTCGCGAGGCGGCGGAAGCTGAGGAGCGCGAGTTCTATGCGCACCGCGCGCCGCCCGAATGGCTGGAAGTCCTGCGCCCGCTCGGCACGGATGAGAACAAGCCGTTCCTGGAGGCAGCGCCCTGGCTGATCGCGGTGTTCATCCGACGCTTTGAGCGCCTGGCCGACGGAAAGAAGCGCAAGCACTACTACACGGACGAATCCGTCGGTCTTGCGACAGGCCTGCTGCTGGCCGCCATCCACCACGCGGGACTCGTCTCGCTGACGCACACTCCGAGCCCGATGAAATTCCTCAACACGATTCTAGGGCGCCCTGCCGACGTCGAACGGCCGTTCCTGCTGCTGGTTGTCGGCTATCCGGCGAAGGGCGCAATGGTTCCGGACATCCAGCGAAAGC
>JAOUGR010000043.1 GCA_029857655.1 Gammaproteobacteria bacterium
GCAGTCGCGGCGCAAATGACCAGTCTTGAACGAGTCATGCGAGGGTCTCCCTTCAGGGCGTCACGACGTTGAACCAGTACGGGAACTCGTCGAGTAACGCCAGATGTGCACGCACGGCGGCTGGATCGCCGGTTATTTGTATCGAACCATCGGCGACCCGATCGGCGAATTTCGCGCTGCCGAGCAATATTTCATCAAGTGTAACGCGATTCATACGCGCCGTCGCGGCGGCGTTCTCCGCGCGACATCCCATGCGCGGCACTGCAACGTCGTCGCCGACGATGACGCAAATGGTTTCTTCGCGATCCGGAAATTCGAAGTTGATTACATAGTGGGCAGTTCCTGCCTTGGCGGGGTTGAAGCGCACGGACAGAGAATCGAACAGCATCGCGGTCGGCACGGCGCGCAGGAAATCCGCGTTGCCAAGCTGCACGGCACCCTTGCCGGCCGGCCCATGGCGCAGTTCCTGCGCGGCTACCAGGTAATAATTTCGCCAGATCGCGGATTCGGCCTGGAAGCCAAGCTGCTCGTAGCTCGCAGCCAGCCAGTCGCGTGCCGGCACATTCGCCGGATCGGCGAACATCAGGTGATTCAGCACCTCTGCGCTCCAGCGATAATCGCCCTGGTCGAAGGACGCGCGGGCCTTGGTGAGCAGCTGCTCCGGCCCACCCATGAACTCGACGTATTTGCGGGCGGCATCTTCGGGCGGCAATGCGTGCAGATGGGCGGGTACGCCGTCCCACCAGCCGAAATAGCGCTGGTACACGGCCTTGCTGTTATGGCTGAGCGTGCCGTAATAGCCGCGCGTCGAGAAATCTTCCTTCAGGAATCCGGGCTCGGCCAGTTGCTCGGCGATTTCATCCGGCGTGAAGCCCAGGTTCGCGAGCCGCAGGGTCTGGTCGTGGATGTAGCGATAGATATCGCGCTGGTGCGTCAGGAACTCTCGTGCGGGTCCGGCGCCGAACGTCGGCCAGCTGTGGGAGGCAAATACGACTTCCAGGCCGGCGCCGTATTTCTCCAGCACTTCGTCGAGATACCTGCTCCATGCGAGGCCGTCGCGAATCTGCGCGCCGCGCAGCGTCAGCAGGTTGTGCATCGTGCCGGTTGCAAGCTCCGCTGCGCAGAGCGCGTGGAACTTCGGCAGGTAGAACATGAACTCTGCCGGCGCCTCGGTGCCGGGGGCATTGATGAACCGGAACTCGACGCCATCGATGATGAGTTGGCTGCGGCCGTTGACAATCTCGGTCGGTTCGATCAGGCCGATGACGCCTTTGGATAGCGCCGTGCCGATGCCAACGCCCACCTGTCCGGTGGGGCCAGGCTTCAGTGTCTGGCCGAACTGGAATGCGGCACGACGCGCCATCGCGTTGCCGGCGAGCAGGTTTTCGGCGACGGCCTCCTGCGTGAATCCTTGCGGCGCGATAATTCGGAGTCCGCCGCTGATGTCGGCCTCGGAAGCGATGCCGCGCACGCCGCCGAAGTGATCCGCGTGACTGTGGGTGAATATCACGGCGCGCACCGGTCGCTGGCCGAGATGCTGATTGGCAAGCGCCAGTGCCGCGCGTGCCGTTTCCGCCGACAGCAGTGGATCGACCACGATCCAGCCGGTCTTGCTCCGGATCAGTGTCATCACGGCGGTGTCGTAGCCACGCAGCTGGTAAAGCCCGGGCTTCAATTCGAATAGCCCGTGGATGCGGTCGAGTTGCGTGTGCCGCCACAGCGAGGGATTGACGGTGGCAGGCGCGGCAGCGTCGAGGAACCCGTAGGCGCCGGCATCCCAGACGATGCGGCCATCGGCCGCGCGGATGACGCCGCCGGGAATCTGCGCCAGCAGCCCGCGCGTCGCATTCTCGAAATCGCGCCGGTCCCCGAGCGGCAGCGCCGCCGCTATTTCGGCGTTGGCACTACGCGTGGCCTCGGTCGCCACGCCGACGGGCGGCAAGTCCTGGCTGTTTGCAAGCGCAGTGGCGAGAGCAGTGGCGGCGAGCGCCACGCAGAAGGATATGCGCATGTCGGCTCCTGGAACCTGTGATCCGGCGCCGCCCTCAACGCCTCTATTGCGTGAGCGCGTCTGCCTCGACAAAGCCGCGCCGGCAGGCATTGCAGGGCGACACATACTTATAGGGCGCTGTGCGGGACGTTCCGATGACGACGACGGCCGTGCCGGACGGATACACGTCGATCGGCTGCCCGTCCTTCGACGGCGCGGTCAGCACCGGCGCTTCGCGGGAGAGTCTCCACAAGTCACTGGGAATTACGTCCACGATGTTGCCGCGGTACTCGATCCACGAACGCTCGTAGGCGCTGCCTATCCACTTGTAGAACGTGAACTCGCTGCAGGGGCGTTCGCCCATGCAGCCGCCACGCAAGGTCGCAGGTGTGCCGGGTTTTCCGCCCAGTACCTCGATGCCAGGCGCGTCGTCCGCATTCATGGCGCCCAGCTCCACCCAGGAATCCTGGCGCTGCGAGTACAGGAAATACGGACAGCCCAGGCTGCCGCAGGAGAGCACGGACGGTGCGCCATAGCAGGTGAAGTTCTCGTTGAGGTCAATGAGGATTTCATTGCTGCCGTCGGCATCCACGTCCAGCGACCAGATGCTTGACTCTGGCATCGCCTGCAGCGTGCCGCCACCTGCGGTGCATTCGCGGATCATGTAGTCCAGGGATTGCAAGACGTATGTGGGACAGCCGCTGATGACTGCATCTTCGTCGCGGCCTTCCTCAGTGAGGCACGCCGAAAGGTCGATGTTCTTCTTGAGCACGGCCGGGATCGCCGTGCCTTCGGCCTCCGCGTCGGATTCTCCGCTGGATCCCACCCTTGCGGCCTTCCCGGCATCGCCACCGCAGGCGCCCAGCATGGCGAGGCAGACGGCAACCAGGAAAAAGCGGATGGGCAGCGCCTTCATCGCTGCATCATAGTCGCAGCGATAGGCAACTCAAGCCCCCGTCCATCTTCCTGAATTCCGACATCTCGACCGGCACGACATTGTAGCGCCTGGCCTTGAGCAAGCCGGCGAGCATCGGATATCCCGCGGCCACCAGCACACGATCGTTGACCAGGACGCAATTCGCCGCGTAGCGTTCCTCGGCCGGCACGGGAATCAGCTCGTATTGGCTGAGCTCCGGCACGCGCGGCATGTCTTCCGAGACGACCATGCAGCTGTTGCCGAGATAGGAGAGTCCTGTTTTCAGATGCAGAAGTCGGCTCCCCCGGATGTCCACAATGCTGGACGTGCACTGCAGGTCACCGAGAAGCCGCGCCAATTGACGCGCACCGAGTTCGTTGGTCCGCGACGAGAGGCCGATCAGGAAATGTCCGTCGACTTCGCAGACGTCGCCGCCATCCACTGTGCCAGGCGCGAAAATCTGGGCGACTTCCTGGAATTGGCTGCGCAGCGCCTGCATGACACTGGCCACTTCGCCGACCCGGCTCGGCGCGCCGGGGCGCAAGGCGATTGCGCCGTGCTCCATCAGGATCGCCGTGTCTTCGATGAAGCAGCCATCGGGATGCCTGGGATCCGCCGGCAGTTCCGTGATCTCGAGACCGCATTCCTCGAGAACCCGGCAATAGGCGCGGTGCTCTTCGATTGCCCGGGCAATATCCGGCGGGCCTTCACCGGAACTGGTCAGGCCCTCGGCGAAGTTGGAGGACGGCGGGCGGACGAGGGCGCGGGTGTACTGCATCAGCTAGTCTGACGGGAGTCTTCCGCCCTCTGCAAGGCAATCGCTCATGTTTGCGTAGGCGGTGTAGTGGTTGATCCCCGTGAATCGACCATCACTCGAGTCGTAGCAGATGTTATTGCGGGATTTCTTGATGATATTCGGGTCGTCGCTGTCGTAAAGATCCTTGCCATTCTGCTTCGGGGGCGAGGGCGGCGAAACGACGCTGCCTTTTCTAAGCTTACCGCCGGAATCAAGGCATTCGGCAAGCGTCGCATAGGCCACGTAGGCCTCGATGTGCCTGTAATTCGGGCTCGACGCCTCGTGACAGGTACCGGAGCTGAGGGCCTTGCGTACCGGCAGCTCTTCCGACTGGCAGGGGATCGTCGCCAGGGCCAGGAGCAGTACTGCGGCAAGATACGGGCCACGCATGGCGTTACTCTACGCCGAAGAAACGGCTGCAAACCTTTGACCCGGCACCAATCCATCCATCTTGCGTCGCAAAAGGCCGACGCCAGGCACCCGGTTTCTCATCCGCACCGTAGTATTTTGGCCATTCTCCCGGTCTTATGAATGACCTTCGGGTCTTTCAGCTGAATGTTTCCACAACGAGGGTATTGATAATGTCCATGAATCGTAGAGATTTCGGCAAAGTGATGTTGGGCGTCGCGGGCGGCCTGGTCGCCGGCGCACAACTCGCGAATGTCGCCTCCGCCAGTGAAAAAGCCGGCGACGACAAGCATGTCTGTAAAGGCCATAACGAGTGCAAGGGCGCCGGTGGCTGCCAGAGCGGTGACGGCGGCTGCGCCGGCAAGAACTCGTGCAAGGGCAAGGGCGGCTGCGCCTCGGCCACGCATGAGTGCAAGGGCCATAACGAGTGCAAGGGCCAGGGCGGCTGCAAGTCAGGTGACGGCGGCTGCGCGGGCAAGAACTCGTGCAAGGGCAAGGGCGGCTGCAAGTCGCCGGTCGATCCGGAACACATGGGCTGAGAGCCCGACGCGATCGCGCCGCCACCCGGGTTTACCCGGGTGGCGGCCATTTATTCGTGATGCTCCTTGAGCGTTGATGACCCAGGCCTCGCTGCCTAATCGCTGGAACCTCCCGGACCTTGGCCTGGGCGTGGGCCTGCGCACGCAGCATTTCGGTCACATCACCGAGCGCTGGCCGGCGATGGACTGGTTCGAGATCCTGTCCGAGAACTTCATCGACACCGAAGGCCGGCCGCTCTATTTCCTGGACCAGATCGCCGAGCGCTATCCGATCGTGATGCACGGCGTGTGCCTTTCCGTCGGCAGCACCGATCCTGTTGATTTCAAGTTCCTCGACAAGCTGGCCGCACTCGCGAAACGCGTGAAAGCGGTATGGCTGGGCGATCACATCTGCTGGACCGGTGTAGCGGGGCTCAATGGCCACGACCTGTATCCGGTGCCGTACACCGAAGAGGGTCTGCGGCACATGGTATCGCGCGTGCGAACGATCCAGGATTATCTCGAACGGCCGCTGGTGCTCGAGAATCCGTCGACCTACCTGACCTTCGCATCGTCGTCAATGCCGGAGGAGGAATTCATCGCGCGGCTCGCGGTCGAAGCGGACTGCGCGCTGCTGCTCGACGTCAATAATGTCTATGTGACCTGCCGGAATCACGACCTGGATCCGGTGGCGTACCTGGATGCGATGCCCTACGAGCACGTGGTGCAGGTGCACCTGGCCGGCCATACGGACAACGGCACGCACTGCATCGACACCCACGACGGGCGCGTGATTGAAGAAGTCTGGAAGCTCTACGCACGCGTGCATCAGAAGACGGGCGGGCGCGCGACACTGCTGGAATGGGACGCGAACGTGCCGAAGTTTTCCGTGCTGCAGCAGGAAGTCGGGAAAGCCTCAAGATTCCGCAACGGCGCCAGGCTGGCCAGGCCGGTGGCCGCTTGAGTCTCCGCGACGCGCCGCGGCTGGAGACGATCGAGCGCTGGATGCAGGCGGTCGTGATGCATCCGGAAGGTGCCGCGGCGGGTGTCGCGGCGAGGCCCGCACGACGACTGCTGCTGCAGGCGGCAGCGAAGCTTGAAAATGTGGTGTTGCCGTCGAAGTCGCTGACTTCGCTCGAGCGGCTCAATATCTACGCGTACATGTATTACGCGCGGCTCCTCGAGATCCTGACCAACGAATACCCGACCACACGGCAGGTGCTGGGCGACAAGGTATTTGAGCGGGCGTGCCGCCGGTTCATTGAGCGCAATCCGTCGAAGCACCGCACGCTGAATCTGCTGAGCGAGAAATTCCCTTCTTTCCTGGCGCGTTCGCTGCCGCCGGGCAATCGGCGCAGCCTTGCGGTGGACGTCGCGCGCATCGAGCGGGCCATGGAAGACGTGTTCGATGCGCCGCGGGCCGATCCGCTGGCGGCGGCCGAGTTTGCCGCGATCGCCGCCGACGAATGGCATCGGGTACGTTTGCGCGTGAATCCGGCATTGGTGCCCCTGAAACTGCGGTTCCCCGCCAATGACTACATGAACGTCGCGCGAGCCGGCGCCAGCCCACGCATGCCGCGCCCCCGCGCGACATTTGCAATCGTCTATCGCCGCGATTTCAAGGTATTCCGGCGCGACCAGGCGCCGGGACAGTTCAAGCTGCTGACAGCGCTGGCGCGCGGCAAGACGCTTGCGCAGGCCGTACGCTCAAGCGTCAGTGGACGCGGTAATGCAGACCGGCTGGCCGCCACGCTTGGCGCGTGGTTTCACGAGTGGGCGGCCGCGGGAATTTTTTGTGGCATCGAGCGGGCAGGCTCTGGGCGGCGCGGCCGCTGAGGCTTACACTTCCCCTCAGGCATGTTTGGGGAGATAGCTTGTGAATATTCGCAATCTGGCCACGGGGCTCAGGTACTGCGGCATGGCCTCCGGCAAGAAGCAGACCTATTACGTCTTCGAGAGTGGCAAGGCCTACATGGTGATGTCGGCATCGCGCTCGAAGCGCGCGAGCGGTTACTTCAACCTGGTCAGCCGGGAAGCCGTCACCCGGATCCGCAAGACCTATGCCGGCCGCCAGGACGTGACGGCAAAGCAGCTTGCCACGCGATCGCGCGGCGCAGGCGTGCGCGATGCGCTGCAAGCACTCAACATCCTTTATGTCCTGGTCGCAACCGGCGCTGCCAAGCGCGACGATCGCTTCCAGGACCAGCGGCTGCATTTCAACATCCTGCCGCGATAAAAAGAAAAGGCCCGCCAAATGGCGGGCCTTTTGTCTGCCGCGTCCTGCGGACTTCTTTTAGGGCTTGTATCTGGTCCAGACGTTGCGAGCAATCATCATGAGTGCTGCGCCGGAAGCGAAGACGCCCGCTGCGCTGAATATCTTGTACAGATAATCGCCAACTTCCGGGATGTGATTGAAGGCGCTCGACAGCGATGTCAGCACGAGTGCCGAAACCAGCACACGCACACTGTCTTCCGTTGCCATGCCGAAACCGGCAGCCAGACCAAGCAGCACCAGGATCAGGCCCGTGTACTCAAACGACATGAAAGCGGAAACGACGCACAAAGCGATTGCCGCCCAACCTATCAACTTGAATGGATTCACTTTTTACCCCCCTGAAGCTTGTTATGGTGCGGCTTGGTAGGCCCGTACCGCTGCGCGATCCTACGCCCGGCTTTCCGGCGCGGCAAACCTGCCTGATTCCCGCCAACCGGGGGTCCTCCCGGTCGGAATGGGCAAGTTCGCCGGGTGGAGTCGTGGCGCCCTCAGGCCAGCCAACCGCATTCGCAGGGACAGCAATAACCGGGTTGTCGCAGCACCGTGCGTGCCCGATGCTGCGCGCCATGAGCTACACACTGCGCGGGCTCGAGCCCGCATTATTCGAACCGCTGTTTGGTCTCGATGAAGAAACGCTCGCTGCCCGCGGCATGCGCTGGATGGACGTGGACGCCGCCGTCGGCTATCCCTGCCGCATCAGTCTTGAGGACGCGCCTGTCGGCGAACGGGTGCTGCTGCTGCCATTCGTGCACCAGGACAGCAGCTCACCCTATCGCGCTTCAGGGCCCATTTTCGTGCGCCAGGGCCAGCGCGAGGCCCAATGCATTGCCGGCGAGTTGCCGCCCTACCTCACTTTGCGACCACTCTCGGTTCGCGCCTACGACGCAGCGGACGAAATGGTCGATGCGGATGTCATCGAGGGCGCCGCCGCCGCATCACTGATCGAGCGCTACCTCGGCCGCGACGACGTCGCCTATCTGCACCTGCACTTCGCGCGGCGCGGATGCTATGCCTGCCGAGTGGATCGCGGTTGAGCAAGGGCGACCTGCCGAAGGCACAGGTCGCCACTTTCGAGTCGAACCATGACTGACCTGGCACAGATTGGCAACTCAGGTTTCGCGAACAATCAGCTCGGTCCCGATGAACTGGGACGCGGGTTGTGCACTTTCGAGTATGCCCATGAGGTTCGAGACAAGCAGGGCGCCGGCCTGCCGCGTGTCCTGGCGGATCGTCGTAATGGGCGGGCTGAAATAGGCCGCGGCCGGCTGAAGTTCGTGCCGCCGCCCGGCGCGGCGTGGATAATATGCGTGCCGATGAAACATCCGTCCCTCAGCCGCCGGAATTTCCTCGTGGGTTCCGCAGGAATTGCTGCGGTCACCATCGCCACGGTCCTCGCTGCCCGGCGCTCGCGTCGCATGGCCTCGGGCGTCGCTGGCTCCAGGAGCGTGCCAGGTCCCTACGGACCGCTGCGACCGGTTGCCGACCTGGAAACCGGCCTGCCGCTGGTGCAGTTGCCGGAGGGATTCGAGTACCGCTCGTTCTCCTGGAGTGGCGATCCAATGAGCGATGGTGCGCCGACGCCGGATTCGCATGACGGCATGGGTGTCATCTTCGCCGCGCAGTCCGGCGATGAACGGGAGATCGTGCTGGTGCGCAACCACGAGCGCGAGCATGACACGCTGATTGTTGCGCCGGCGCTCTACGACACGGCAGTAGAGGGCGGGAATCTGCCCATGGGCGGCGGCACGACCACGCTCACGTTCCGCGGCGGCCGCTGGATCAGCGCCGTGCCCTCGCTCGGCGGCACATACGATAATTGTGCGGGCGGCGTGACACCCTGGGGCACCTGGCTTTCCTGCGAGGAGACCAAGCTCGATCGCAGCCGGCAGGGCGGGCGCAGGCACGGTTATGTGTTCGAAGTGCGGCGCCATGCCGCCGAGACCACCGGCCGGCCGATCGTGGACATGGGCCGCATGGCGCACGAGGCCGTCGCGATCGATCCGGAAACGCGCATCGCCTACCTGACGGAAGACGACGACGATGTCCGCAGTGGCGGTTTCTATCGCTTCGTTCCGAAGGATCCCGGCGGCAATGCCGGCAGCTACGAGGAGGGCGGGCAGCTGCAGGCAGCCCGGGTCATTGGCAATCGCAACGCGGATTTGCGCGCGCCGGCGGTCGGCGATCTTTACCAGGTCGAATGGGTGGATATTGAAAACCCGGATGCTGATCCTGGTGCCGCTCCGCCCGAAATCGCCTCAGCAACGACGCTGGCCAGCGGCCCGTTCCGGCAGGCCTGGTCCCAGGGCGCATTGCGCCTGCGCCGCGGCGAAGGAATCTGCCATCACGCGGGCAAATTCTATGTCGTCGATACCGCCGCCGGCACCGACATGTTCGGGCGGCGTGGCCGCGGGGACGGCGCGGTCTGGGAGTACGATCCGCGCACCGGGAACCTGCGTGCGATCTTTGTCGCCGACAGCCAGGAGGTCGGCGACAACATCGATAACATCACGGCAAGCCCGCGTGGCGGCCTGTTTCTCTGCGAGGACGGCGATTCAATCGTGGACGCCTATGGTCCGGGCATGCGGCTGCTCGGCCTGACGGCCGAAGGCGACTCGTACACGTTCATGAAGAATCATGTGCAGCTGACTGAGCAGCAAATCACCTCGGCAGGCAAGCAGATTGCGCCCGGCGATTATCGCGGCGAGGAACTAGCCGGCGTCTGTTTCGATCCCGCCGGCGAGCTGATGTTCGTGAATATCCAGCGCCCGGGGATCACGCTTGCGATCTGGGGCCCGTGGGCGAAGGGCAACCTCTAGCGGCGCGCAGTGCGGTCAACGCGACGCCGTGCCGTTGCCATTTGTCTTCCTGCGACCTTCGATGAAGTAGAAGATCAGGTTGGCAAGACCGATCGCAGCCGGGATCAGGCCGAACAGCGCGACGTCATTGCCCGCCACCCGGTCGAGGGCGAAGTAAAGCACGATGCCGACGCCCAGCATGGTCATGCCGCTGCGGAGCGCGCCGGAACGCGAGCGCATGCCCCCATTTTCGGGGTCTTCGAGTTCAGGAGGAAGTTCCAGGCCCTTTTCCATGGCCACGAGCCTTTCCTTGTGGCGCAGTTCGACACGCTGCATCTTGCGGCGGTGGCCCGTGAGGACCGCGACGACCGCTATGCCAATTCCGAACACGATCCCCAGAATAGGGATCAACAGTGCCATCGTGTCTTCATCCATCAAAATTCTCCCGGTTGATTCAGAAACCCAGCAGCAGGCTTAGCAGTTGCCAGATGACGCTCGAATCCGCTTTCAACACGGATCCGAACAGGAAGCCCGCGATCGCGACAGCCGTGATTTCGAGGGCATGTATGCTGTTCACGGTAATTGATACGCTGCCGCGGCCTGCCGGGTTTCAGGCTGGTGCGGGAAAATATCGCTGAAACCTTGCCGGGTGCCGCAGCGTATCAACCGGGGAGAAGGTCCGATCCGAATGCCGGCCGACGACGCGATCATTGCATTGATCCAGCAAGGCCGGGCCGGCGAGGGCTTCGAGCTGCTGATGCCGGCTTATCGCCGGCGTGTTTTCGGGCTGGCTTACAGCCTGT